>JAISRF010000090.1 GCA_031273775.1 Oscillospiraceae bacterium | reverse complement strand
CCAGTAATTGAACCTGCTATACTACCCTCAAATCAACAAAGAGGGGGCTGAGTTTAATGACAGACTCAGAACGAATGAAGAAAGTAGCGGAATGGCGCGGGAGCGGAGAGCCGGTATATGCATGGTGCCGAGCGAAGGGGATAGCATATAACACATTTCTAAACTGGCGAAAAGCGTCGGAAGCATGCTCAGAAAAAGTAAGAACATCAATGCCAGTGGCATGGGCACCCGTTCAGATGGAAACAAAAACGGAGCCAGCAGAAAATGTCGTACACATTTGATAAAAAGCATGTCAAAAGATAGACAAAAAAGCGCGAAAAATGGTTGGATATTATACGACTCAAACTGCCGAAAAAGCCTGCGTTTTCAAGGGTTTTGTGGTATAATCAAAGACATGGAAAAGAATGTTTTTGAGGGGCTTCCGGCTCCGGTAATTGAATATATTTCAAGCCTTGAAAAGTCGCTTGAAAAACAGCAGGTTCAGATTGACCGTCTGACTGAATTGTTGCGGCTTGCCCAAAAGGCACGGTTTGGTTCATCCAGCGAAAAGGCTAAATATATACTGGATGGTTGTGAGTAGCGGTCGCTTTTTAATGAAGCTGAAGTTGCCACATTGGAAGAAGAGCCGGAGCCTGTCGTGGTTTAGCAACATACCCGGAAGCCTAAGCGCACCAAAGACGAATTGGCAAAAGAACTGCCGGTAGAAGAGGTTGTTATCAGCATTCCGGAGGGCGAGCGCATTTGCAATATCTGCGAAGGCGAATTAAAACCGATTGGCAGGGAGCTTGTTCGGCGTGATTTAAACTTCATCCCGGCACAGACGTTTATCCGCGAAACCTATCTGGAAGTATTCGCCTGCGTGGCTTGTGAAGAGGAAATCGTACTTTTTGAATGTCGGCCAAACCGCTCCGGGGAAAAGCCAAAGGCGTTTCTTGGTGGCGCGAAGAAATTTTATCTGCAAACCGATGGTTATGCGGGGTATAGTGGGGTTGAAAACGCGGTTCATTGTGCCTGCTGGGCACATATTGTGAAGCTGATGGACGGGTTGCGTAAAGCTTCCCGCTTGTTGCAGAGCGTGGATTACCGTGGTGCGCGAGACGCCGAGACCGTCCGCAATTTGCGTTCGGTTCAGCCCGAGGCTTGCGAGCCTCAAAATTTCTCTGTAGTTGGTCATATGATGACCCTCCTTAGAATTAGTCGCACTTTCCAATGCGCTATTCTCTTCAGCTCTGTGCCGTGAAAATAATACTATTGAAAAATAAATTAAAATGTGTTATTATATACACATTGGTAACTTAAGACGGGAATGAACCAGATGATAAAAGCCCAAATAGCGGGAGTAAACCTGCATATGCAGCCGGGAAACGAGACATTTTTCGAGCGCCGTCTCCGCGAATATTTCAAAGAGTCAGAGGTTCCGGACATAACCGTCACCGGCGAGGTGTGCGATGTTATCCCGTTCCCTCAGGGGCGCGAAACGCTTCGTTTGCGCCGCTCTGTGGTCACCGCCGGAGAGGACGGGCTTATCCACCGAACCGTAATTGACGAGGAAACTGGAGCCCCGCTGATGGACATCGGCTTCGGCGCGCAGTACGCGTTTTCGCATATTAAGGTGCTCCGCTCCCGTCAGTCTCCGCTCACCCCTACGGACTACGAATATATGTACTCCGGGGAGATGTTCAATAATCGGTTGGCCGTGCTGGGCGGTTTTGTTCTGCATTCCTCTTCCATTGTTTATAAGGGCAGGGGAGTGGCCTTTTCCGCCAACAGCGGCACGGGAAAATCCACCCACACCGGGCTGTGGAAGGACATGCTCGGCGATGAGGTGAGGTATATCAACGATGACAAGCCCGCCGTGCGGATTGTGGGCGGTATTCATACACTGTTCGGAACCCCGTGGAGCGGTAAAACCGACATCAACAGCAACATTTGGGTGCCTCTGCACGCCGTGGTGTTTATTGAGCGTGGCGAAGAAAATAAAATCCGGCGGTTGGGCGTTACAGATAGTATGTATCAGCTGGTGACGCAGGTTTCGCGGCCTTATTACGACCGCGATATCGGCATCAGGGTGCTGGATGCCGCCCAGCGGCTTGTGACCGAGCTCCCAATATATTTGTTGACCTGCAATATCAGCCAAAACGCAGTGGAAACCGTACTGAACGAACTTTTTTAATTCCGCATTTTTAAATAAAAGGGAGCGAAAGTCACATGAAAGTGAAGGAAGATTTAATCCTGAAAGAAATCGCGGGGGAAAACGTGGTTGTGCCCGTGGGCAGTCTGACGGTGGATATGCGATGTATGATCAAGCTGAACTCCGTAGGCGCGTTTTTGTGGAAAAAGCTCACGTCCGACATTACCCGTGAGCAATTGCTTTCCGCTTTGACGGAGGAATACGACGTGAGCGATGATGATGCCGCGCGTGATTTGGACGCGTTTATTGAAAAGTTACAGACGGCGGATTTGCTTCAATGAATCAACCCGCGCCCAAAAATCCGGAGGGAACCGGACTTTCTCACGGCAAACCGGACAGCCTGTGTGAGACCGCTAAAGTCGGAAAGAGCGGTGCTGTGAAGGGAAAGCCCGCGCTTTCCGTTGTCCGGCAAACCGCGCCGCTGGCGGAACTCGCGCCTTTTATGACCGCCTGCATGGAGGAGGGACATGCCGTTCGCTTCACCGTACGGGGTGACAGTATGCTACCGTTTTTGGTAAGCGACCGGGATGCGGTGACGCTTGTAAAAGCACCCGAACGCCTGAAAAAAGGTGACGTCCCGCTTTACCTGCGTGACAGCGGCAAGTACGTTTTGCACCGTGTAATCAGCATTGAAAACGGAGTGTATACCATGCGCGGGGATAATCAGGAAATGCCGGAGCCGGGCATCCGTCACGACCAGATTATCGGGCTGGCGGTTGCGTTCGAGCGCGGCGGTAAAGAAATTGCCTGCAAAAATCCGGGTTACCGTTTTGTGACCGGGCTGTGGCGCAAATGCCGCATGTTCCGCGTTTTGGTGCGCCGCGCGCGGCGTCTTCTCAGAAAATTCCGAATTGGAAAGTGTGGTTCCGTTGAACCGTCAGAAAAAGTCTAACCGTGGCGTCCACCTTTGGTTGTGGAATCTCGCCAAACGCGATGTGGGGTTTATCATCTTGCTCACTGCCGCGGGCGGGCTTCTTTCTTTGAGCTACATTCTGTTTGCACTTTTGTCCAGGCAGGTTATAAACGCGGCGACCGGCGGTACGCCCGTTTGGCCGCAGGTGACGTTGCTTCTGGGTTTGCTTGCGTTTCAGGGACTGCTGAACATAACCTACAATCACCTGAGTGTGTACATTGTGGGGCGGCAGGAAATCCGCTTGAGAGAGCGAATCTTTTGCGGTTTGTATAAAAAAAAATGGCAGAGTGTTTCTTCCTACCATTCCGGGGATATTTTAAACCGCCTGACAGATGATTCCACCGTAATCACCGGCGGGATTACCGGTCTTGTGCCACGCGCCGTTTCTATTTTTGTGCGGCTTTCGGCTTCGGTGGCGGTACTGCTGGCGCTGGACGCCGGCTTCACGTTTGTTCTGTTAACAGTCGGAATTTTGGTATTTATTTTCTCCCGGATTATGGGCCCGCGTATGAAAAAAATGCACAAGGCGGTTCAGCAGACCGAAGGGAAAACTCGCTCATTTATGCAGGAATGCGTGGAAAATTGGGCGGCAGTGCAGTCTTTTGGCGGCGCGGACACACTAAAGCCGCGCTTTGCGTTTTTACAAAAGGAGCATTTCCGGCAGACCATCCGGCGCAACCATTTCCGCAATTTGGCCAACA
This sequence comes from Oscillospiraceae bacterium, assembly GCA_031273775.1. Classification (GTDB taxonomy): domain Bacteria; phylum Bacillota; class Clostridia; order Oscillospirales; family Acutalibacteraceae; genus JAISRF01. Next base: position 1,650 of record JAISRF010000090.1, on the reverse strand, counting down.
CCGCCACAGTGATGGCGTTTTCCGGAGCTTATTGCGCCGCGTTGGGTTGGGGCGCGTGGCAGCTTGCCCGCGGCATTTTAGACTTCGGTACCATGACGGCGTTTTTGCAAATTGTCAATCAAATCAGCATACCCTTCCGCAACGTCTCGGGTTTGTTGCCGGGGTATTACAACATTGTTGCCTCCGCCGAGCGGGTGATGGAACTTGAAGACCTGCCCGGAGAAGAAGCTGCCGGAAGTTTGCCCCCGGTCTGCGTGTTGGAGGAAATTCGTGCGGAAAATATTACCTTCGCCTATGATAAAGAGCCGGTTTTAAAGGAGGCGTCCATCGTAATCAAGGCGGGGGAGTTTGTAGCGTTCGCGGGGCTTTCGGGCATCGGAAAAAGCACGTTTTTGAAGTTGTTGATGAGCTTTTATCAGCCGCTTGCCGGTACGCTGACCGTTCGCCTGAACGGGGAAGACTGTCCGGTCACCGCCGCTCACCGCCCGCTGTTTTCTTACGTGCCGCAGGGCAACCTGATTTTGTCCGGTACGGTGGGACAGAACATCGCCTTTTTTGAGGAAAACGTTCCGGAAATAAAGCTGTGGGAAGCGGCTCAAGCGGCGGAATTGGCGGAGTTTATCCGCTCCTTGCCAGCGGGGATGAACACGGAAATCGGCGAGCGGGGGTTGGGACTTTCAGAGGGGCAGACCCAGCGGCTTGCCATTGCCCGCGCGCTTTTGCGTGCCGCGCCCGTTTTGCTCCTCGACGAAGCGACCGCCGCGTTGGACGAACGTACTGAGGCGCGGGTGCTTGAAAATATACGGAAGTTGCCGGACAAAACCTGCATCTGTGTTTCGCACCGCTCCGCCGCGCTGGCCGTATGCGACCGAGTGGTGCGGATTGAACAGATGAAATTTGATTGAATATTGCCTTTGTCACCGAATTGTATCACATTGTGCCCGCAAAGTGAAAATATTGTAAATTGCAGTCTCCTAATTCCCGAATTTTGCCGAATGAAATCCAACATTATGTAAACAAACAAATTTCGGCAAAATGCGCCTATCCGCAAAATCTGCTTTTTTTCGGCACCGCATCACCATATTCGTCAAATTCCCGCCTAATACATCTCAAACATTCGACCGTACACTATATATTGTGTACGGTCTTTTTATGACCACAATTTTTAAAAAATAAAATATTTTTTTTATGTCAACCCTCTTGACATTAGCCTGATTAAGTGATAAAAATGGTTTAAAGAAGTGTGAAAAGGTGCAGCGAGGTTTAAAAATCCACAAAAAGAGGTGAGCGGGGTGCCAACCGGTTCCTTTCAGCACAACATTGATTCCAAGAACCGGCTTTTTATTCCGGCTAAGCTCCGTTCAAGTCTAGGAGACCGTTTTGTCATCGCAAAATCGCTGGATAAGCAGCCCTGTCTCTGCATTTATACCCTTGAGGAATGGTTGGAGTTGGATGAGCGAATCAAGCGGTTGCCGCTTGCCAAGTCCGGTAAGCTTCTCCGTCACAAATACGACGAATCCAGCGAGGTTGAGTGTGATCCGCAGGGCAGAATCACCCTTACCCAGCCACAGCGGGATTTTGCAAAGCTGGAGAACACGGCCTACATCACCGGTGTAGGCGGGCATGTGGAAATATGGAACCGTCCGGGTC
>JAISRF010000050.1 GCA_031273775.1 Oscillospiraceae bacterium | reverse complement strand
TTGCGAATATGACCGCCCGTTCATTAGCGTGAGCCTCTGCCGTGCGTTGAACCACCTCCTTGAGGTCTTGCGCAGTCAGGATGTCGGGCAACAAATCAAGTATGTTTATCGATTTACACGAACTTGCCGCCGGAGCAAACTGATTGACATTTACTTTGTTTTTACGCATTGCTATTGGGTAACGCTTGAGCTTGTTTAAGTTTATTTCATAAAACTGCATTAAACTCTACCTCTTTGCCAAAACTTGCGGATATTAGGCGCATCGAATAACACCCATCCTATCAAAACCACCAGCATGGTGTACATCCAGTAAATCAGTCAAGCGGGATATAAAATCCAGTAAAAAGTGTTACGAACGTTTCTTAACATTCAACACCCCAATGAAGAAACTGGAAAAAACAAGTTCAATCCCACAGGTAATCAACACCAGCGAAGGAATGGTAATCCGCATGATATTCCCCGGAGACAAGTTGCCAAAATTGGTATGTTTCCAAAGAAGGACTCCCGTAACCGCAAACGCCAATCCTCTTTACTCCAAGGCATTGTATTCTTTAAGAATTTCGTCTAACTTTTCCGTATCCCCCCAAATGCCCGGAGAATCATACGGTCTGTCAGGGAACGCGCCGTATTCCAAGCGAATGTGATATTCGTTTTCCCGAATGAATTGCTCCACTCGCTCGGCCAATGTCATTGGCTTCCCGGAACAAACGTTGATAATTCCGTTGATCTTATTTTGTACGCTGGATAGGACAATCAAACGCGCCAAATCGTCTACATCAATAAAATCATACCGGTTTTTCCCTGAAGTAAAGGGAAACGTTTTCTGGCCGTCCGACTCGGCTTTGGTAAGCTTGGCAAAGATAGAACTTCCTCTGGCGTCATCGCCTGTAATGTAATAAGCGCGTAGCCATTTCACTTGACACGGCAAATCTTTCGAGAACAGCAGTATGGATTGCCGCATGGCATTTTTCGCAATGCCGTATTGCGACAACGGATTGCAGGGCGTACCATCATTGATTGCGCCCTCCCAATAGCCGACCTCATGCATGGTTCCCATAGCGGAAAATGAGGTTAGACCCGCGGAAGCCATTTTAAGAAAAAACGCGATATTTGGTGACAAATCTTCCATATGGGTGGGGCTATTATGAATAAAGCCGTTGCGCCACGCCATGTGTATACAAATATCGGGACTCCCAAGTTTACGGAACAAATCTTTCTCCTGTGAAAATATCGGAACATTGTTTATTTCGACTCGCGGATCAATTCCATCCGTTACCAGATCATTCGCTATAACATGATATCCGGCTTTGCATGCATATCGAACCACGTGGCGGCCAATATAGCCGTTAGCGCCTGTGACTAGAATCTTTTTTGACATTTATTTGCTTGTCCTCTTCTGCGATTATTACAAACATTCTACCACATTTCCCCAAAAAGTCAACCTAAAAATTCCCGGATTCCCGGAATAATTTCGCACATAGCGTTTTGACGCGGATTTACCAAGAAGCTGTGGCGGAATTTTCAACAGCGAAGGTGGCGGAATTTCGACTTTGTTTTTTTTCAATTATTTTTTTCTTGACTTAAACCGGAGCACGGGGTACAATGTGTTACAAGATTGATTTTGGAAAGTGGTGAAGCCAATGGACGGGGAATTCAACCCGGATATTGTAACTTTGAGCGATGACGATGGCCACGAATTTTCCTTTGAATTGTTAGACGCCATTGAAACCGATGAGGCCCGTTATGTGGCGCTTTCTCCCGTTCTGGAAAATCCTGAGGATTTATTGGATGATGAAGGAGAACTGGTCATTTTGCGGGTGGCGGAGGAAGACGGCGAGGAATTCTTTGAGGAAATTGAGGATGACGGCGAATACAACAGCATTTCCGAGGCGTTTATGGAACGTTTACAGGACTTGTACGAATTCGACGGAGTCGGCGAAGAAGAAGAGGATGATGGGGAGGAAAATTAGGGCTGAATGTTAACGCATTCTTGATTTTTTCAGGCATTGCGTTGATAATAAATTAAAGGTTTGGTGATTTGAAACATGAAAAAGTTTGTGTGCACAGTCTGCGGTTACATCCACGAAGGCGATGAACCGCCCGAGGTCTGCCCGCTTTGCGGCGCGGGGGCCGACATGTTCGAGGAGCAAAAAGAAGACGAATAAGCCGGTGCGGAGTAACCGTCCGCGCGAGTCGGCAAGATCCGGTAAATGAGTGGGAGGATAGCCTTTAGTTTACTATTCGACCTCTCACACCACCATGCGTACCATTCAGTACAAGGCAACCTCCGAAAACTCTGAATTTCCAAAAATTAATGCTGAAAAACCGCATGAAATCAAGGCCGGTTTTTCTGGAAACGAGATTTTCGGAGGTTGCCATAAGGCGTGATGTGATGATTTGGCTACAGGAAAAGTAGTTATTACAGATATGAGTCAGAGATATGGAATAACGACCGCTTTTGCAATGGCGGGCATTTCGCGCACCCAGTAGAGCTCGAACAGCCAGTATGTGGTACCCGCGCTTGACGCGCCGCACTCTCCCCCGCCCTGCCGCTTGACGTGCATTTGCGCCCGGAGTTGGTGGAATTCATTGGTGGCCACGCAGATATTACGGTTGAGCCCGTTTTCTTCAACCACGCGGAGGGAAAAGGCGATATTTTCCCTTGTGCTGACTGATTTATCTTCCAAAAATATACGGCTTTCGTTTATTCCCCGGGCAATCAACCAGCGGCGCATGGCCTCCGCTTCTGAAATGTTTTCACCCGATCCCTGTCCGCCGGACACCACACAGTTAGCTTCGGGATTCTTTTCCAGGTATCGCAGTGCCGCCAACAGGCGTGAATCAAGCATTTGACTGACATTTACGCCATTTACCTGACAGCCCAATACAATAACAGTCGCGTCAGGCGGAGGTGTTTTCAACGCCGCACCCGCCATGAAGCATGAAACAATCGCAAAATAAACGGCAAAGGCAATAAGCCCGGCGCGGATTAGCCCACAGAGAGGTGCCAACCGCGCGTTCCGCAAGCGGGAATACAACCGCGGAAAACACAACCACAGCAAAAGAAAAGCGCTGACAGCAGTTATAATTACCGTTCCCACATAATCAATTCCGACCGCTGCCGCCGCAATGGCGCAAGAGCAGTTTGCCGCCAAAAGCAAAGCAAACGCCAAACGCAACGCGCTCCTGATTGCGTTGCCGCGGTTAATTTTAGCGATTTCCGTTTTTGTTTGCCGCTCCAGCGTGATAACCGCCAGTTCCCGTGAATTATTCAGCCGGAAGCCCAAAAAAGAATCGCCAAACCCGCGCGTGACAAACATCCGCGCGTTTCCGGCGGAAAATTCACCGGCGTCGTACTTTGGAAATAGAATCATGCGCGGGGCACACACGCCGCCTAAAACCGGCAAACGGATTAAGCCGCCGTGAACGTGCCCCGAAAGCACAAGAGGTTCGCGCTTTGCGCCTTTTGCCCAGCTTGCGATTTCAGGAAACCGCCGCGGGTCGTGGGAAAGGATTACGGCAGGAACATCGGGGTCAATTTCGCCGAGAACGCGTTTGATTGTGCCCTTGCCGTGCGCTTGGTTTTCACAGAGTGTCAGGCCGTAAACGGCAAAGGATCGCCCCTGATGTTTCAATATCAACCGTTCATTGTCCAGCCAGCAAACACCGAGTTCCTTTGTTTTTTGCATAAAGCCGCAAAACGTTTCCGGGCGGTGTTTTTTGACATCCAGTTCGTGGTTACCGAGCGATGAAACCACCGGAAAACGCCCGCCAAGCGTTTCCAGCAGGTCTATAAACGGTTGGCCGGAGCGCGAATGCCTGTCCAAAAAATCACCGGTGGCGAAGAGGTAATCGGGGTCAGCGTTTATAACCGCTTGGGCGAGCATGGCGTTCTTTTCGCCGAAAGAGAGATTATGCAAATCGCCCAAATGCAGAATTTTCAAACCGGAAAGCTCCGGCGGGAAATTTTGCAAAGAAATGGTTAACTGTGTGGTTTTGAATTTTTTCAAACCGGGTGTACCTTATTTTTAAAATCCACATGGTCGCCGTCCACGCCGTTTTGCACATTGCGGCGGTGCTCAAAAAACTTCACCGCCACCTGCCCAAACTGCGCGTAAGACAGCACATCTTCCTCCTGCTGTGCCCACGGCCCGGCCTCTTCGCGGAGCTTGGAGAGTTCGGGGGGCAGGTTGTCGGCGGGACGGCAGTCAATAATCTTGCCATCGCCCACAATTTTTTTGCGAAACGCTTCGTCAATCGGCAACGGAGTTTTGCCGTATTCACCGGCGCAAACACCGCGGAATTCCTTGGTCACCATGGAATACCGCTCACCGGTAATCACATTATACACCGCCTGTGTGCCCACAATCTGCGAGGTCGGAGTCACCAGCGGCGGCGAACCGCAGTCAGCGCGAACTTTGGGCACCTCGTTCAAAACTTCCGGAAGCTTATCCCCCTTGCCCGCCTGCTTTAACTGGGAAATTAGGTTGGACAGCATTCCGCCCGGTACTTGGTAAATCAGGGCGTTGGCATCCACCTCCAACAGCTTCGGATCAAGCAAGCCGGAATCAAGATATGTTTTACGGAGGGTTTCCACATATTCAGTAATGGGCTTGAGCTTGGCCAAATCAATCCCCGTGTCATATTCGGTGCCGGCAAGTGCGGCGACCATGCTTTCGGTCGCGGGGTGGGAAGCACCCAGCGCAAGCGGCGACATGGCGGTATCAATGATCTGAGCCCCCGCCTCAATCCCTTTGAGCATGACCATGGAGGCAAGGCCGGATGTGTAATGCGAATGCAGGTTGATTGGTACCTTTACGGTTTCTTTTAACGCTTTCACCAGTTCCGCCACGCCGAATGGAGTGAGCAGCCCCGCCATATCTTTCAGACAGATTGAGTCGGCGCCGGTGTCTTCCAGGCGTTTGGCGTAATCACAATAATATTCGGTGGTAAATACCTCGCCGGTGGTGTAGCTGATGGCCGCCTGCATATGCGCACCCTCTTTTTTGGCGGCTCGAATGGCGGTTTCCAGATTGCGGATGTCGTTGAGCGCATCGAAAATGCGAATAATGTCAATGCCGTTTGCCACCGATTTCTGCACAAAATACTCTACCACGTCATCGGCGTAATGGCGGTAGCCCAGCATATTTTGCCCGCGGAAAAGCATTTGAAGCTTGCTGTTTTTGCAAACCGAGCGGATGGTGCGGAGTCTCTCCCACGGATCCTCGTTCAAAAAGCGAAGGCAGGCATCAAAGGTCGCGCCGCCCCAGCATTCCAGCGCGTACAATCCGGCGGAATCCAGCAGGGAGAGCATTGGGCGCATTTGCGCGGTGGTCATGCGCGTGGCAATCAGTGACTGATGGGCGTCACGCAGGACGGTTTCCGTGATTTTGATTTTCATAAATAGCTTTTCTCCATTAACTGTCAATTATCAACTGTCAACTGATAACAGCCAACAGTGCGCCGGTGTCTACACTTGCGCCCTGCGCCACGGCGACCTGCGCTACGGTACCGTCCGTGGGAGTCTGAATTTCGTTTTCCATTTTCATGGCTTCCAGCACCAAAAGTGTGTCGCCGCGCTTAACGGCATCCCCGGTTTTGACGGCGACCCTGATGATAGTACCGGGCATGGGCGCGTTGATTTTAGCGCCGGAAGCGGGAGCCGACGAAGCGGGAGCCGACGAAGCGGGAGCCGGAGCCGGAGCCGCAGCGGCCACGGGCGTTGGAGCGGGTGCGGGTACGGTCGCGGAGGAAGAGTCCAGTTCCTCCACTGTTACATCATAGGCGTTGCCGTTCACGGTTACACGAAGGGTTTTCATAGTTTTACAATCCTTTCGCAATTTCTTTCAAATAAGCCTTAAAATCCTCACCGATTTCGTTGTGACTGAGCGCGACCTCCACATTCGCCTGCATAATGCCAAGCTTGCTGCCCATATCATAGCGAATACCGGTGAAGTCCACCGCGGTCATGCTATCTTCCCGGGCAAGGGTTTTCATGGCATCGGTCAATTGCAGCTCGTTCCCCGCGCCCAGAGGTGTATTTTCCAAAATTTCAAAAATCTTGGCGGGCAACACACAACGGCCAAGAATTGAATAAAGTGAAAAAATCTGGTCAGGCGTGGGCTTTTCTATCATGTCCGTCACCTTGAATACCCTTTCCTTCAAAGGTTCTACTTCTAAGGAACTGTATTTTTGGATAGCTTCGACCGAAACCTCTTTTACGCCCACAACGCCCAGCCCGTATTCGTCGTACGCGCGGCAAAGCTGGCCTACGGCAGGATCCTCGCCGATGATAACATCATCGCCGTACAGCACAGCAAAGGGGTCATTCCCCACAAAGCTTTTAGCCGCCAGCACGGCGTGACCCAAGCCCTTTGTTTCTTTCTGACGGATGAAAAAGATATTGGCCAGCCCGGCGATCGTTTCCAGTTCGGCGAGCATCTGGGCGCGGTTTTTCTTTTTTAAGGCTTCTTCCAATTCAAAAGCATGGTCAAAGTGGTCTTCAATCACGCCCTTGCCCCGGTTAGTGATGATTAAAATGTCGGTGATGCCGGCGCGGACAGCCTCCTCGACAATGTACTGAATGGCTGGTTTGTCCACAATGTTCAGCATTTCCTTGGGGCACGCCTTGGAGGCGGGCAAAACGCGGGTTCCCAACCCTGCGGCGGGGATAACTGCCTTTTTAACTTTCATACTCTCATCTCCTAATTCCTGTGTACGGATTCATTTTACCACAACCGACAAAAAAAGAAAAGTAAAAAGTTTGTGTACGAATTTCCTAATTGTAAATAACGAGTTCTCCGTGTGTTTTCATTTGTAGATAACGCATAAAACCGCTTATGCAAAGTCTGTTGTTTAATTTATTTGGCCGCATAAATACATGAACATCGGTGTGGCATTTCTTTTAGAGATTATTTTTTACCAAGCATGGTCTGAATGCCCAGAATGATCAAATACAGCACCGGCTGGTGGAACAGGTAAATAACAAGGGAATTGCGCCCCACAAATTGAAGCGGGCGACTATGTGACGCGGCGGCAAACCGGGGAAATTTGCCGCGATTGGCATATATTCCGAATGCGGAGCCGCACAAAAACAGAAACAGCCACGGAAACACAGGGAAGTAATCGGCGGAGAAAAACAGAGCCGAATGCAGACCCAGTGGGTATAAAAATACGCTGTCCGTCACAATGTTCGGGAGTTGTACCGAAAAGAGGCCGATTCCCAACCGGCCACTCTGTACATTCCAAAACAATAGAAACAAAAAAATAAACAAGGGAATTTGCGTCAATGGTGGGATTTTGTCGAACAGACGGCGCAGGAGCGCGAACAGCAGCATAGCGGTCGCCAGAAAATGCAAGATGCCAAACAAAATAATCTCATCAACGCCAATATCTAATTCTGAAAGCCCGGTTGTCGCCGCCGTCAGCGCAAGGGAAACAGCCAGCAAAATGCCGCCGCGTTTGGCGTTAGAGTGGGAAAACCGGCAGCAAATGCCGGAAATGAAGATGAACGCGCCGGCGAAAAACGGTTGCGCGGGGTTAAAAAAATCGAACAGCGTCTGCCCTGCCGAAAGGTTAAAAACGTATCCCAGCAGGTAAAAGCCATGAAAAAACACCATGCATATGATGGCAAATCCGCGGATTTCATCCAGCAGATGATACCGTATCCCGGTTTTCTGTCTGTGTGCAAAAGACTTCACATCGGTTCTCCTAAAAAAACAAAATCGCTACTCTGGGCAAGCATCAAATCAAAGCATTTTTTTGCCGCTTGTCTGTCGTCAAACAACCCAAAGACAGTGGGACCGCTCCCGGTTAAAGAAGCGCAACGCGCTCCGTTCTCGAGCAAGAGACGGCAAATATGAGGAACCGATGAATTTTCCCAAAGCGGAGCAAACGCATTGCCTACGCTCTTGCAAAGCGCCGTAAGGTTGCCCGTTCGCAATGCTTCGACCGCAACTTGTGTGCGGGGCAGCGGACAGTTATTGTGTATCTGTCCGCTCTCAATTCTCCATTCTCCATTCCCAACCGCCAACCGTCCGTTGTCCTGTGTCCATTGCTCATCAAGCTTCGCGTACATGGCGGCGGTGGAGCGTTTGAGACCGTTTTTCACCAGCAAAACGCAGCAGTGGCGGAGGCTTGGCAGCGACTCTACGCTCTCCCCCGTACCGGAAATCAGAGCCGTCCCGCCAAAGATAAAGAAAGGCACATCAGATCCGAGTTTTGCCGCAACGCTAACCAATTCCGAGATGTTCAGCGGGTTACCCCACAATCGGTTCAGACCGAGGAGCAGGTTGGCTGCGTCGGAGCTGCCGCCGCCCAGACCGGCGGAAAGCGGAATGCGTTTTTCAATCGTGATTTCCAGCCCGGGATTTACTATACGCGTCACGGAAAAAAACGCCTCCGCCGCTTTTTTTGCGAGGTTATTTCCGCTCAAAGCCGCAAGCGCGGTTTCTGGGTATGTTTCGCTTACACCAATGAAAAATTCAAATCCGTCAAGCTTTACAGCTTTACTAAAATTGTCGAGCGGCACAAACCGGCAGTTTACGTCAAGCCCGCCACCTTTACACAGTCGAACCTGAACGCTGTCGCAAAGGGATACGGCGCAAAATACGCTTTCTATGTTGTGGTAGCCGTCCGAGCGCTTGCCTATAATGTCCAGTGTCAGGTTTATTTTCGCGGGGGCGTTTATGGCGACTTCTAAATTCTCAATTCTCAATTCTCAATTCTCAATTCACTTAAGAATTCGCCGATTTTGGCCAGTGCGCGCTTGATATAGTCTACAGAATACGAATAAGAAACGCGGACAAAGCCCTCGCCGCTGGAGCCGAAGGCTGTGCCGGGAATAACCGCCACCAGTTTTTCTTTCAGCAGACGCTCACAAAATTTTTCCGATCCAAGCCCCGTTTGCCGAATGGACGGGAAAATGTAAAACGCGCCGTGGGGTTCAAAACATTCACATCCCAAGGAGCGGAAACCATTAAGAACCAGCCTACGGCGGGAATCGTAAGAGTCCGCCATTTTCTTTACGTCCTCATCGCCGAACCGCAGCGCTTCAATTGCCGCGTGCTGGGCGGTGGTGGGAGCGCTCATGATGGCGTATTGGTGAATTTTGGTCATTTCTTTAATCACCGGGGCGGGTCCGCAGGCGTAACCGAGACGCCAACCGGTCATGGAAAAGCTTTTGGAAAAGCCGCCCGCGACCACTGTACGATCCCTCATGCCGGAGATGGAAGCGGCGGAAACATGAGCCGCGCTGCCGTATGTGAGCTCGGCATAGATTTCATCGGAAAGCACCATGATATCGGTGCCGCGGAGCACTTCGGCGATTTCCTCTAAATGCTCGCGGCGCATCACCGCGCCGGTGGGGTTATTTTGGTTTCGCTCGCATTTCGCTGTC
>JAISRF010000123.1 GCA_031273775.1 Oscillospiraceae bacterium | reverse complement strand
CCAAAGGTTACGCTGAAGCTGGATTACTTTGCTCACACAACTGCGGACAGCGCGGCGGAATATCTGTCAACCCGCGCTGCCGCCGGAAATATGCCCGACGTTGTATATGACGACGCGGGACCGTTACCCACATATCTTGCGCAGGGCTGGATGCGTTCGCTGGACGAATTTGCCGCAAACGACCCGGATTATAGATCATATGTCGCAAGCAATCTTAAAGCGGATTATACTTATGGCGGCAAGTTATACGCATTGCCTCATCAGGCGCACTTTGAAACCTTTCTGCTCAACACCGACGTTTTGAACGCGTTGAACCTCAGTATGCCGTCTTTAAGCTGGACCATCGGGGATTTTGAAAGCTATTGCAAAAAGGCAACAACCAATAAATATTCCGCTCAGGAAGATTTCGGGTCACTTTATAATTCGTTTGCGCACAACTACAGCCCCGCCACCACTCTGTATGGCTACAATCCGGCCAGTAAACAGTTTGACGTAAGCGGGTTAATCCAATCCACAAAGCTGTTACTGACCCTCAGGAGTATCCCCGGGTTGGAAGCGAATGTTTTAAGAAAAACCTCATCGGGCGGGGTGACCGACTACACAAAAAAATTCGGTACCGGAAGCTACAGCGATAATTTTGTCGCGTTTCACAAAGGTCTTACATTGTTTCACGGGTTGGGCACATGGGAATACGCGATAAAGCGCAAAACGGTCACAAATTTCAACTGGACAATGTGGCCGTTCCCCCAGGAAACCCAAGGAGTTATGCCCTATCACGTTGACCACTGTTTTATGACCAGCTCGGCGAAAAACACCGCGGCGGCCTGGCAGGTGCTGCGTTATCTGACCTATAGCTATGAGGGCAACATTGCGCGGCTTTCGATGTACGACGCAGCAAACGCCGGGAAATACGCGCTCCAGAATAACTATTATTTCCCCACCTGTACGCATCCCGCCGTTGCCGCAAAGTTCAAGAGCCTGCCGAAAGTGGACGATACCGCGAAATATCTTTATGAAAATATGGGTAAGTGCTACCGCTACGATATGGTGAAGCTCGTGCCCGATTGGAATAATATTGTCACGTCATATTATACGCAAGCGATGAACACAGCCATCTCCGGCACGGCCAGTCTTGTGGATCAAACGCTGACGGAGGCTGCCGCCAAAGCAAATACGGTCATCACAAATTCGTGGAATACGTTTAACGGAAAATTAGCGACAGCGCAAAAATGATCAATCTCTCAATGAACGCCGCGAAAGCGCTCATAAACAGGGCGCTCTGATCCCGAGTGCATAAGGGTGGGTATATGAAACAGAAGACGGAAGAATATGTTTGGGTCACGTTCGGAAACAGTGACAAAACAGGGAGTTTCAACGATTCAAAATCCGGCGGTGCGGTTTTGCTCGCTTTGGGACAAAAATTTGATCCGGTGGCTAAAATATGCCGCTCAAACAATTTCTTTTTGTCAAGTAGCATTGAGGAACCGTGGGGCGAACGCGAACCGATTGAAACGGCAACCCTACGTCACGCCGTAATCACAATATCCGATGAAATGTTTTCCGGTGTTATAGACGGGAAAACGGCTTTCGAGTATCCTCTGCCTCAAAATTATAACGGCGGATATATCGGCATCGGTACAAACTCTTCAGGAATAAAGATTTCCGATATTGTTTTAGACGGGAGGTCGGCCGAACCTTCAGAGGGCGGCGGATGTTATTTTTCCGCTGATTTGGTTTTCCTACACAGGCAGGAAATGCCCGCAAACCTTTTTTATCTGAGTCACAACGGTGTTTATGAGCGAACCGCAAACGGCGGAGACGTGTGGATTAGGAATGTGCCCCTGTTGTTTTTAAGAGAAAGACGCAAGGCGTTTTCCCTTGAATTTGATTTTAGCTTCAACGCTCTTTCACAGGAAAGCGTAGGAGTCGGAGAAAAGGTTAGGGATCCGTTCGGTACTTTTATTTTCGGTCCCCCGCCTCAAGAAATTTTCTCAAATTGGGATATATGTGGTGAACTCAGCTTTGCTAAAAAACATGAAAGGTGTTTTGAGTTGGGTTTCTCGATTTTCAAGAAAGAAAAGTCGCTGTTTGTTTCCTTGCCGAAGCTTGGCGGCGTCAGAATTTCAACCGAACCACCGCAATCGGCCGAGCAAGCTCCCGTAGAGGAAACCGCGATATTTGAGCCGAAGGAAACGCTGGGTATTGAGGAAAGTGATGAACTGATCGGTTCGGACGGCACAAAAATCAAGCTGATTACGGACAAACGCTACTGGGCTTTCGAGATTTACAACGCCGAAAACAAGTTGATTCACGTGTTCAACCGTTGGAATCTGATGTTCGCGGACGACCGCGGCGTCGTCAAGCAGTTTCGGATTTTATTGCCGCTGGACGAAAAGGAAAGCGTATTCGGTACGGGCGAGCGCTTCAGCGAATTCAATCAGCGGGGGAAAAGAATTTATTTTTGGAACACCGACCCTTGCTACCACGGCAGACCTTTGTCCGGGGACTGCGATTTGTGGCGCGGTTATAAAAATGTTCCGATTGTCAGTAGTAGCCGCGGATATACGATGTTTGTGAACACCGCCGCAAACGGCAAAGGCGATTTTGGCCACAGCGAACCCACCCAAATGGAGATGGAATTTGACGACGACCGTTTGGATTTTTATTTCTGGACGGGAACGCCCATTGAAAATCTCATCAAATACACCGACCTCACCGGTAAACAGCTTCTCCCTCCGAAATGGGCGTTTGAATATATGGCGGGCGGATCAAACGGCTTTTGGTATCCCGGAGGACAACGGTTCGCGGATATATATGTTCCCAAGCTTGAAGCGCTTCTCAAAGGTTACGCCGAATTAGGTACGCCGCTGGCGGCCGTTTACTGTGAGGGCGACGTCGGAGTGCATGCACAGGCTTATCGGTTGGCACAGCAATATAATACCAGAATACTGACGTGGCAATGCGCCGATGTTTCCCATCAAACCGCGAAAGAGCTGTACCCGGATTCCGAACTCCGCGATTTACCCTTTG
>JAISRF010000201.1 GCA_031273775.1 Oscillospiraceae bacterium | reverse complement strand
AACGCCGCCGGTTCAAAAGAGGGTGCAAGAATAATTTCCAGGAAGGTTTTGGCCAATTCTTGGGCGGTTTTGTCGTCCACCGAACGGTTGAGTGCAACAATTCCGCCGAATATGGAAACCGGATCGGCATCAAAGGCGCGCGAATAAGCCAGAGCAATACTGTCCCCCAGTCCCACGCCGCAGGGGTTGGCGTGCTTGACAGCCACCGCTACGGACTTGTCCGTGCCAAACTCCTTCAAAATGTCCAGCGCGCCGTTAGCATCGTTAATATTGTTGTACGAAAGCTCCTTTCCGTGAAGCTGTTTAGCCTTTGAGAGCACATTATCCGCCTCGCCAATTTCGCGGTAAAACGCCGCTTGCTGGTGCGGATTTTCACCGTAACGCAACGCTTGCGCTTTTTCATATGTTAGAGTCAGCGTTTCGCCGAATGGGCTGTCTCCGCGTTGCTTGCGGAGGTACGCGGCAATCAGAGAATCGTACTGGGCGGTATGCTCGAACACCTTGCCCATCAGCCGGAATCTGGTGCCCTGTGTAATGCCGCCCGCTTCCAGCTCGGAAAGCACAATTTGGTAATCGGCAGGGTCTGCCAGCACAGCCACGTCTTGCCAGTTTTTGGCCGCGGCGCGGAGCATGGTCGGGCCGCCGATGTCAATATTTTCGACTGCCTCTTCCAGCGTGACACCGGGTTTTAAGATGGTCTGCTTGAAAGGGTAAAGGTTGATGGCGACAATGTCTATGGGGGCTACACCAAGGCTTTCAATTTGCTCCATGTGCTGCGGGTTCTGGCGCATGGCTAAAATTCCCGCGTGAATTTTTGGGTGAAGTGTCTTTACTCTCCCGTCCAGACATTCGGGAAAGCCCGTAACGTCAGAAACATTCGTAACGGGGATTCCCGCGTCCGCCAAGGTTTTTGCGGTACCGCCGGTGGAAAGAATCTCAAAACCCAACCGATCAAGCGCGGCGGCGAATTCCACCGCGCCGGTTTTATCCGAAAGGCTGATAATGGCGCGTTTTTTCATGTGTTTTCCATCCTTTATCAAATGTTGACATAGGGAGCGCCCTAACCGTTATCACCCGGTTCCGGCTCTGAAGGCGTCTCCGGTTCTGAAGGCGTCTCCGGTTCTGAAGGCGTTTCCGGTTCTGAAGACGTTTCCGGTTCTGAAGGCGTGGTATCCTCGCTGGGTAAAGGCGATTCGCTGCTCTCCTGCGGCTGACTGCTTTCCACGGGCGGTTTCGGCTGACTTGAGCTTTGCTCCCTTGACGATGAAACCGCCGAAGAGTTTGCCGCGGAGGAAACAGCGGAAGAAGCCGCCGAAGAGCTTGCCGCGGAGGAGGTTTCGCTTTGGTTGGAAACACCGGGTTGAGATGGTGTGTTTGTATCAGGGGAAACGCCTGTCCACGGGGTATCTTCAACAGACGGACGAGGGCCGCTGTGCTTGGCGTACCACGCGGCGGGGTACAGCGGTTGCAGATTTTTCTGTGCGCCCGCCACATCGACAATGGTGCTTTCACCCGGACGGGTTTTCCGCGCCATGAGCACCAGACGCGCGTCCTTGAAAGAATAATCGCAGGTGGAAAGGGTGATAATCTGGTCGCCGGGCTTGACGTCAACCGTAGTTGTAATCAGCGAACGGATGAGCGCGCGGTGAATAAAATTGTCAAACTCCGCCTCACTGCCGAATTCCGACTGCCGGTAATCGTACAGTTTGCCGTTGTCCTGCTCCTTGTTTGCATTGGTGATAAACACGGCAAAAATCTTCCAGACGGCGGCATCCGTTTCCATAGGATTAGTATCCGGGTTGGTAAGTGCAGTAAAAAACGCCACCGGGTTATTTTTGTACGTTTCCAAATCGGTCAGGCGCTGAAGCGTGCCAAACATGGAACCGTTTTTGTTGTTGTGCCCGTACAACGTGACGTTGGTGCTCTGCTTGCCGGTTTCTTTCACAAAGGTGTTGCTCATATCGGCAAAAACCGTACCGTACGCGCTTTTCTTCTTGTCGATTGAGTGGGTGAGATAATAGTCGTTGTCTGTTGTATGCACCACAGGCAGGTCGATTTCGGTGCCGTTGATCCGCAAAAATCCCACTGTATCCTTATTCTGAGCATAAAGCCCGGTAAAATCGACATTTAAAGGTTCAGGACCGACAGGGGTTTTATCGGACAGCGGGAATTGGGTCGCCAAATCCGCGATGGAACTGTATAACACTTTTATCCGCAGAACATCCGTAATGTTGGAGATGAGTATACCGGAGGAAACCGCCAACACGAGAAACGCGGTGATAAAAATAACCTTGCGGGCAATTTCCCCCGCGGGATCGCCGCGCCACGGAATTAAATAATGCGCCAAGCGGATATACCACGGCTTTTCCGAACCATCATCCTCTTCTTCATCGAAATCGCCGCCTGTTGGCTCGTCATATTCCGCTTCTTCAAAGGCATCCATGGGCGAGTCATGAAGCACAAAATCGTTGTCGAAAAGGCTGTCACCCGTTTCCGGCAATCCGTGCGTTACCCGGGTGGTTTTTTCCGGCGAAAGATATAGCCCGTTCGTATCGACATTTAAAACCTCACCGGCATTTCGGACTGGAACTTTGGGCGCGGCATTCACTTTTTCAATGAAGTTTCGGTCTGATTCCGCGCCGTACGAAACGGGCAAAAGTTCATTGCCGCCATCGGTGAGAATACGCAGTTCAAGGCTATCCACCGCATTGCCTCCGGGAAACGCTCCGGGCGGCGCATCCATATAAACCCTAAGGAGATTCAGAGCGGCGGAAGCGGAAAAATTGCGGATGGTTTCGCGGTCGCGGCCGCCGCATAACAGCTTTTTAATCCAAACTTTGCGACCGTCCGTCAGCGCGATATAAACCAAACCGACCGGTTTTTCCTTTGTCCCGCCGCCGGGACCCGCAATTCCGGTCACGGAAAGCCCCAAATTCGCCCCACTTATTTTGCGGATGGCAAGCGCCATTTCCTTCGCGGTTTCGGGGCTGACCGCGCCGTGTTTTTCCAAAAGTTCCGGCGAAATTCCCAGAAGCTGTGTTTTCATCTCGTTGGAATAGACCGTTACGCCAGACAGGAAATTGTCGGAAGCGCCGGGAATATCGGTCAGGCGTTTGCTTAAAAGCCCGGCCGTACAGCTTTCCGCCGTGGCGATGGTGAGATTTTTTTCTTTTAATTTGGCGACCACCACGTCTTCAAGGCTCTTACGGTCTATTGCGTAGACATGGTCGCCCAAAATATCACACAGACGGCTGAGCACCGGAAAACAAAGCTGGTCGGCTTCGCGTTTTGTGTTTGCGGAAGCGGTCACGCGAAATTCCATTTCGTTGTCTTTTGCGTAGGGCGCGACGGTGGGGTTTTCACCGTTCAATAAATCACCGGCCAGTTCCGCCGCGCGGGATTCGCTCAATCCAAACACCTTTACGGTGTGAGACACCATGCTGGTGTCGGAAAACCGGCTTAAAAAGGGCGCCACACTTTTGGTAAACATGGGTTCCAGCTCTTTGGGCGGTCCCGGAAGCATAATGATGGTCTGGCGAG
>JAISRF010000190.1 GCA_031273775.1 Oscillospiraceae bacterium | reverse complement strand
TTATTGTTATCTATTCATTGTAACATAGTGATGAGTTACTTGTCAATAGCATTATGTCGTCAAAACGCGGATTTTGTGAAATTATTTTTATTAATAGTGAAAAATAGTGTCGAACGGCGGACATGCAAATAAGGTAAAATAGTTATTAGGGGTCAAATTCATGGTCAAAAAAACAAATACGAAGGGAGAATCTAACCATGCCGAAACGAAGCGAGAACATCCGGAAACGGAAAGATGGGAGATGGGAAGGGCGGTTGATAGTTGGTTATAAGCCAGATGGCAAGGCAAAATACCAATCTGTTTACGAGGGCAGTTACCTTGTGAAATCGAACCCTTAGAGACGCGAAAAACCCGCTCATAGAGCGGGTTTCAGGCAGGGCGATCTTTTTTGTCAAACCCTTTTGGTGCTGGTGACCGGAATCGAACCGGTACTCTGTTGCCAGAACGGGATTTTAAGTTTTACACTTCATACGGTATTGAGCGGAATTTCACACTATTTAACCGTACCCGCTGACCCAAAAAACGCTGATAAATAAAGGCTTTCCAACACTTTTATCTCTGAATCCCCTGCCACGACTGACTTAGTTCAAAATGGCGGTTTTGAATCCAAAATCGGACGTTTGGGGGACATCGGAGGGACAATACCCGCATTGGCAGAATCAGAGGAATTCAAATCCTGTGTATCTGCCACATCAAAGATTCTGATTTCATTGTAGCACATTCATCTGCCGTTGACAAAATATTTTTTGAAAGAATGTGCATCAAATGCAAAAGAAATCTCGTGAACATTACGAAAACCTGTTTGCCAATTATCCCGACGTTGTTACTTTACCGATGTTCATGAAAATGCTCGGTGGAATCGGCGACACCACCGCACGAAAATTAATGCGGGCAAATCACGTTCATCATTTTTACATACGGTACACTTATTTTATTCCGAAACCGTGTGTTATTGATTATGTGCTGGGTAAGCATTATGCCGAATACAGTAAAAAGCTCAAAGCGCACGTATGAACTATAATACCATGACGCGACTGAGACCCTGATTACCCTTGTGGTTGAATTGGTTATTGTGTTTATAGCGACCCAAAAAAAAACCGCGAGGGTATCGCTTACATTTGTATGCGATATACCTCTTAATACATAGCCGTCTTTGTTTTACGACAGGGGCGGCTAAATCCATTTCAGAGAGGAGTTTTGCGCCCATGAATAAAAAATTTATGCAAAGGGAGGAACCGGGATGGAGCACGAAAAACGCCGTATTTACGCGGTTGTGAACCAGAAAGGCGGAGTCGGAAAGTCAGTCACAAGCACCAATTTGGGTATTGGATTGGCGCGGCGCGGCAAAAAGGTTTTGATTGTCGACTTGGACAGTCAGGCCAGTCAGACCGTTAGTTTAGGCTGGAAACAGCCGGACGAATTACCCGTGACTATCGCCACACAGCTTGGCAAGGTGGTGGAAAACAAGCCTTTTGACCCTGCTGATGGCGTTTTGCACCATGTAGAGGGTGTTGACCTCGTGCCGTCCAGCATTGAGTTGTCGGGATTGGAAATGCGAATGGTAAATGCCATGAGCCGCGAATTTGTGCTGCGCTCATATTTGTCGGAGGTCAAAGGCTACGATGTCATTATTTTAGACTGTCCCCCGACATTGGGCATGATGACTGTCAACGCATTGGCCGCCGCCGACCGAGTGATTGTGCCTGTTCAGCCGGAGTATCTGTCCGTTATCGGCATGACCCAGCTTTTTGACACCGTGGCATTGGTGAGAAAACAGATAAACCCCGCCTTACAGGTTGAGGGCGTTCTGATTACCCTCGCCAATATGCGGACGAATCTGGCGAAAAACACGCTGGAAATTCTCCGTCAGGCATACGGCGGCAAAATCCGCATCTTCCCGAACCCCATTCCCTATTCGACCAAAGTCAAGGAAGCCAGCGCGTCGGGCAAGAGCATTTTTGATTACGACCCCAAAGGCGCGGCGGCGTATGCCTACGGCCAACTTGTAAAGGAGGTGGAGCGCGATGGCAAACAAATCGGGGCAGACGTTCGAACTGCCAAAACAGTCGAGCTTAGTCGCTGACCTGTTTACCACGCAGGAACAGCGGGACAACGACAAGCGGGAGAAGGTTATGGATATTCCGCTTGCCGAGATTGACGATTTCCCAGACCATCCATTTCAGGTAAAAAACGATGAAGCCATGCAGAGCATGGTGGAGAGCGTAAATGCTGTGGGCGTTCAGACCCCCGCGATTGCAAGGCAGAAAGAGGATGGGCGGTATGAGCTTATCAGCGGGCATCGCCGCAAGTTAGCGGCAACGCTGGCGGGGCTTGAAACCATACCGCTGATTGTCCGTGACCTATCCCGCGACGAGGCGATTATCGCAATGGTGGATGCGAATCTACAGCGGGAAACCATATTGCCGAGCGAAAAGGCGTTGTCCTATAAGATGAAGCTGGACGCGATGAAACGGCAAGCGGGGCGACCCTCCCAAGATAATTGTTCGCCACTGGCGAACAATTTCAAAGGCATCAAAACCGCCGCTATTATCGGCGAAACTACAGGCGAAAGCAAAGACCAAGTTTACCGCTATATCCGTCTAACAGAATTGATTCCACAAATTCTGCAAATGGTGGACGACGGCAAAATCGCCCTGCGTCCCGCCGTGGAGTTGTCCCATCTCCCACGGGAAACTCAGGCGGAATTGGTCGATATGATGGAGAGCGAGGACTACACTCCTTCTCATGCCCAGACCATTAAAATGCGGAAATTCGCGGAAGAAGGGCGTTTGAACGAGGACGTTATATTTTCCATCATGCAGGAGGAAAAGCCGAATCAAAAGGAACAGTTCAAAATCTCCCGCGACAAACTCAGCAAATATTTTGCGCCCAGCACCCCGCCGCAGAAGATGGAGGAAATCATCATCAAGGCGTTGGAGCTTTGGCGGCAGCGTGAACGAAACCGTGACGCGCGGTAAATGTGCGAAATATAAAAAGAAACCTTTGATTATCCGCGCTTCTCAATGTATAATAGTATTGTAAAAATCGCACGGAGGATACGGATATGAAAAGACTCGCATTATTGCTGATGATAATTCTGTTTATCACATTCACCGCTTGTTCAGGGAACGGCGCAGCGTCCACGGAGGGAGAATCGTCTGTGTCAATAAGTGAAACCATACTCGCCTTTGCAAGCGAAACCCCGGCCGAATCCGGCGCGGAGGAAAGCGGCCTGACCGACACTGTGGTATCAGATGATTCCACAGAACAACCCACACAGTCAGCATCTTCCACTCCGGCACAAGCATCGGGCAATTCCAATAAAACCCAATCCACTGCCAGCAAACCCACAACTCCCCCGGCAACATCGCAGCCGCCCACAGAAACGCTTTCAAAACCACCCACACCTGCAAACGCCAAACCGACTGACGCCGTGCTAATCGCGGATAAGATTTTAGTGTATATCAATCAATACCGCGTGGAACAAGGTACCGGAGCGGCAACCAAACTGCCCAAACTGACACGAGTAGCGCAATATCGTAGTGGCCAGCTTGTAGCGGATTATAAGCATGACAATATCGCATTACAAGAAGCTGCAACCGCACACGAATATGGCAAACACGTTGTCATTGAAGAAACCCGTTGGGATGCGCAAACACAAAGCATCATAAAAACAGGAAAAATCCTTGATTACTATGAAGCTCCTTGCGGTGAAGCTATCGGACGTTCCGGCGGCAATGCTTCTGTGGATGAAATTGCTCAGAGGATGGCGACTGGTTTCAAAAACAGTACAGAGGGTCACTGGTCATTTGTGGGAGCGGCAAAAAGCAAATATATCGCTGTTGGCGCAACTTTTGGGAACGGACAGTGGTATATAGCAATTCTTATGTGCGAAGTCAACACTTACGGCTAAACAAAATATAATATCCCAAAACGCAATCACTTTTGTCAAACAGACAGGGGTGATTTTTTTATTCCTATTTTTTGAAAGAGAGGACAAAAACAATATGAAAAAAACCTTATTTTACGCAAGTAAGAAAGCAATATCTATTTTGGTGGTGCTGATTCTTGCTTTATCAATCGTACCCATCGGGGTGTCCGCAACCCCCGCTTCGGACATTCCCACTGTAATGCTGGACAATTTCACGTTGGATGCCTTGGAATATACAGGGTATAAATTGCAGGCGCTGAAAGACGCCGGGCTGATTTATAAATCCGGCGGCTACGGGTCCAGCATTAACAGCGGTTATTTGTCCGGTATCAATTATGACAGCGACTATAACATCACGGGAAAAGAAACCGTTTCAAGTCCCGGTACCGCAACAGGACTTGCGCCAAACATCGCAAAATTCCGAAGCGACGGCTTGTGCTGCGCTTCTTATGTGACCTACTACCTGCTGAATTACCTGCCCAATATAAAAGGCATTGACACATCGCTTGTCGCATCCGCCATTTCCAATACAGGAATGAACTCTCAAGCGGTTATCACTTGGGTT
Source organism: Oscillospiraceae bacterium (assembly GCA_031273775.1). Taxonomy (GTDB): domain Bacteria; phylum Bacillota; class Clostridia; order Oscillospirales; family Acutalibacteraceae; genus JAISRF01. The sequence continues at coordinate 10,940 of JAISRF010000190.1, read as the reverse complement.
AATGCCGGAAACGCATTGGTATCAGCGGGTAAGGCACGAAGGATTGACAGTGTAGACCAACTGCAAATCGGCGATGTCGTTATTTTCAGAAACGGCTCGGATTATCCGCATACCGCTATTTATGCCGGTGAGTACAGTGGCAGACATTTTATTACGCATGTAGGTAACAGCCGTGGCCCCGAATTTTCCACCATTGAGGGCATGGCACAAGCCGGAGATAAATCTTCTTATTTCGAATTTGCTTTTAGCTTTCCGGACATTCCGCATATTCAAAAGAATGGCACAATGGAAGTCTACAAAAAAGATCAAAACGGAAACAGCTTAAGCGGCGCTGTGTTCACTGTTTATGATAGCAAAGGTTCGTATGTCACGACAATTGGCCCCACAAACAGCGCTGGTTATGCTAATTTGCCGAATGATTTTCTGACTTATGACACCTATACTGTTGTAGAAACGACTTTCCCCAAAAACTACACGTCCAACGGCCAAACCTCATGGACGGTCACGCTCAACAGTTCAACACCCAACGGAACCGTCACCGTCAACGCCGTCAACAAGCTCAAAGACGGATATATTGTGGTCAACAAAAAAGATGCCGTTGACGACAGGGAATTAAGCGGCGCGGTGTTCACCGTCTACAATTCAAGCGGCGCGGCTGTCGCCACGGTTGGCCCCACAAATAGCGCGGGCAATGCCAAATCCGAGGCTATCCAGTTCGGCAACTATACCGTGCGCGAAACCACTGTGCCGGCCAATTATCAGCAAACGACAAATCAGTGGGCGGTAACATTGAGCGATGATACCGTAGACGCCAGCCTGACCTACACGCTCAGAGTGCCGAATAACCGGCAATACGGATCTGTGTCTGTTGTAAAAACCGCCGAGGATAATTTCAAAGAAAACTTCACCTTCAGATTGCAGGGTATGTCCGTTTACGGGACGCCCATCAATATGACCGCGGCCACCAACGTAAGCGGCGTGGCAACCTTTTCCAATGTGGAAATCGGCAATAATTACACGTTGTCCGAAATAAACACGCCGGAACGGTATGTAATTCCCCCGAATCAGGCCGCCATTGTTGAGTGGAATAAAGTCACCACAAAGAATTTCGATAACACCTTAAAGAAATTCCGCGTGACCGTTAACAAGATTGACAGCGAATTTCCGTACCCACAGGGCGATTCCAAGTTAGAGGGCGCGGTCTATGGTTTATACAACGGCGGGGTGCTTGCCGCCAGCTATACCACAGACAAAAACGGCAGGTTCACCACAGATTATTTCGTATGCGGTGACAACTGGACTATCCGTGAAATCACCGGGAGTGAGGGCTATATGGTTGACCCCACCGTTCACAAGGTAGGCGCGGCAGCACTGCTTTACACGGTGGAGTACAACAACGCCCTTGACCTGACTTCCTATGAAACAGTGAAAAATGGCCGGATTCAAATCATCAAGCACACGGACGATGGCTCGACCCAAATCGAAACGCCGGAAGCCGGGGCGGCCTTTGAAGTGTTTTTGGCGAAATCCGGGAGCTATAACGCCACCCGCCCCATCGAACGCGACATCCTGATTTGCGATGAAAACGGTATGGCGACCTCGAAATTGCTGCCGTATGGTGTTTACCGTGTGCATCAAATCAGCGGATGGGCAGGAAAAGAAAAAGTCCGCGACTTCCTTGTCTTTGTTTCGGAAAACGGCAAAATCTACCCGTTTATCATCAACAACAGTTCCATCACCTCAAAAATCAAGGTGGAAAAACGCAATTCCGAGGACGGCGGGCTTATCGCCGCGGCGGGTATCGGTTTCCAAATCAAAAAGCCGGACGGAAGCCTTTTGGTACAGCAAATCATGTATCCTACGCCCACCGATATATCGGTTTTCTATACCAATGAGGAAGGCTGGCTGATGCTTCCGCAGGAGCTTGACTACGGCTACGGCTATCAGTTGATTGAGGTGCAGACCGCGCCGTATTTCTATTTGAGCGACGAGCCTGTACCCTTTGACGTGACCGGCGAAACCCCTATAATCACGGTCACAAAGTATAATTCGCCGCAGAAAGCGCGAATCCACATTACCAAAAACGGCGAGGTGTTCAGTAGCATTGCATCCGTTGACGGTATGTACCGTCCGCAGTATGCGGTTAGAAGTCTTGCCGGTGCGGGTTATGAGATTTTTGCCGATGAGGACATCTATCTCAACAATAAGCTCATGGTTCGCAAAGATACCCGCGTCGCGGCCATTACCACCACGGTGTCAGGTGCGACCAGCCCGTTGTTGTATCTTGGCCGCTATCGGGTAGTTGAGAAAACCGCTCCCTACGGTATGGCCGGTACGGATGAAGTGAAGTATATCACGTTGTCCTACCGCGGACAGACCGTTAAGGAGTACACCGAGAGCGTTTCTTTCTTCAATGAAAGACAGCGCGTAAAAATCAGCTTTGAGAAAGCGATGGAGCAAGACGAGCTTTTCAAAATCGGGAGCAACGGCGAAATCGCCGCCGTCCGCATGGGACTGTATGCTGAATCGGATATTGTCGCGGCTGACGGAACGAAAATCCCGAAAGACGGGTTAATTGAAATTGTGACGGTAGACACCGCCACCGGCTGTGGGGAATTTACGGTTGATTTACCTGTTGGAAGCCGGATATATCTCAAAGAGATTGCCACGGATAATCAGTATGTTTTGAGTAATCAGAAGTTCCCGCTTGAATTTTCCTATGCCGGACAGGACATCCCGCTTGTGAAATTGACCGCCAACGGCGGCAAGCCGATTCCGAACACCATCAAGCGCGGCAAAGTTGCCGGGATGAAAGTGGATGAGGACGGCAAGGAATTGGCGGGGGTTTTGATTGGCCTGTTCGCGCCGGATACAATCGAATACACCGAGAAAAACGCCCTGCTTACCGGCATTTCCAGCGGCGACGGCACATTTAGTTTCAAGGATATTCCCTATGGGAACTGGATTGTGCGTGAAATCACAACGCCGGGAGCGCAGTATGTTTTGGATGAAACCTGTTACCCCGTCAATATCACAGCCGACAAGCAAATCATCAAAATCACCATTACAAATATCTTTGTGCGCGGTGATGTGGAGGGTACGAAACTGGACGAGGACGGGAACGGCCTTGCGGGTGCGCTGATTGGACTGTTTAACCCGGAAGAAACCGAGTTTACGGCAGACAACGCCGTAATGACAGACGTTTCAACGGAGGACGGCAGCTTTTCTTTCACCGAGGTTATTTTCGGGGATTGGCTTGTACGCGAAATCGCAACACCGTCCGCGGCTTATGTTCTGAACGATACCATCTATCGGGTCACAATCAGCGAGGACAAAGAAATCATCAATGTCGAAATCGAAAACTGTTTTGTCCGCGGCTCTGTCCGCACCACGAAGGTTGACGAGGAATACCCTGACAACAAGCTGACCAGCGCGGTTTTTGATGTGTACGCCGACAAGAATGACAATGGCGAATTTGACGAGGATATTGACATCTTCATCGGAACGCTTGATGAAATCGAAACGGGTATTTATCAGCTTAATGACCTTGTTTACGGCGGCTATTTCCTGCGGGAACGCACCGCGCCCGACAAGTTTTTGCTTGATGAAAACACCTACTATTTTGAAATTCTCATGGACGGCGAAATCGTGGAAGTGGAAAATCAGGCGGGCGTCGGCTTCATCAATCAACCGAAATACGGTGAACTCTGGCTCACTAAAAAAGATGCTTCAGACGGCAAGTTAATTCCCGATTGCGGCATCCGCATCAAGGACGAGTTTGGCAACACGGTTGTTGAAGGAAGAACCGACGAAAACGGCGAGGTCAAATTTCGCCTGAGAGCCGGAAAATACACCTATCAGGAATTTGATGCTCCGGCTGGCTATCTGCTTGACGAGTCCGAGTATCCCTTTGAAATCACCGAACACGGTCAAATTATCAAAGCAGTTATGACCAACGAGAAAATTCCCACTCCTGACATTCCTAAAACAGGCGATGACAGCAATATGGCTTTGTGGATTATTCTCATGGTTGTATCTGCCGCTTCCATTGCCGGCGTAACCGTCGCGGATAAACGCAGAAAACGCCAAGAGGACATGTAAATGACCGTTATTATAGGAATTGTTTGTTTCACGGCGGGCGCTCTGCTCGGATTTTTCTGGGCGAGCGCCTTTTCCCTTGCGAAACAGGTTGACGAAGAAATGGAGGACGAAAATGGAAATTAAAACTATCGCAGCCATCGTATTGGTGGCGTTCATTGTCGGCGCGTTCATTTGGCTTCAAATCCGCAAGCGCAACAAGAAATAGCAACTGAACCGGGGGGCGGTACTCGAATGGGTATCGCCCCTTTATACATCCCAAATACAAAGAGAGGAACGACACACGATGAGTGAAAACAGAGAAATACGGTTTATTGACCCTCATTACAAAGAACTTTTCCGTATCCCTGACGGCGGGCGCATTGTCGTTACCCGCCCAATGGGTGAGCTGCACCCCGGTGTTCAGAAAGAATGGGTCGGGACTTGCAGATACCTTGATGAAACTCACGTCAATATAAATGGCGAGTGTTATCATATCTGCCAATTCGCAGAGGTTCAGGCGCGTATCGGCTCAACGGTCGAGCCGGAAACCGAACCGGAAATGGTCGGTGATTACCGCATTACCATGCGTACAACTGTGAGAGATAAAAAATTTAAGTTTGGCGTGAACCCCAAAGCCGCCCAGCCCTACGCCACATGGCAGGGATATCCCGACCCCGCGCTGGGCAATGACTGGGGGCATTACTGGTATGACAAAAGCACAGCAGAAAGGGATTTCTTTCTCCGCTCGGACAGCGAGCGCACCGGAGGTTTTTATGACCACACCATGCTGATTGACAAAAACGAGAGAGAGATGGGGCGTTGATATGAAAATCCGCAAGCTGTATATGGCACAGCCGGACGCGTCGAAGAAGGTGGGTGCCGATGGATTTTAAGCCAGAAAAAGTGGAAACGCGGGAAAACGAACTGTTTTACCGTTTAGACGGCGAAGCCGCCGAGCGGCACGGGTTTGTGGGCTATCTGCGCGGCGATTACGGCAGGGACGGCAAAGAATTTTGGACGACGTGGTTTAACGGGCAGCGGCGGCTCAAAAGCTCCTCTTTCAAGCGAGAGTTTAACTCCTTGATAGGCTGGCTGAAAGCACAGTCCGGGCGGTCTGACATTATAGATACTTCCTTTGAAAATCACTGCCTGCAAAATTTGCGCCATCATGTGACCGACACGGCGGTGCGATTTAAGGTGCAAACGGAGAACTTCACCTATTACGCCCGCTTTCAGCCGCGCATGGGTGCGGACAATGATTTTTATATCACGGCGTTTGACAACCGCTGGCTTCTGCCGGAGCTTGCCGGAAAACACGAACTGCCCGTTGATTGTTATAGCGTTTTACCTTCCACTGGCGAACTGATTTTAATTGTAAGGGAAAGGTACAGATATTCTCGCTCGTCAAATTCCACACTTTTTCCCGATATAAACCGCAAGATTGCGGATGAAAGCAACGCTCATTGTGGCGTGACCCGGCAACAAGAAGAAGCGATGTTAGCCGGGAGCTTATTCGGCTGGGACACACCCGCCGCCAAACCGTGGAATTATGACGAAAACGGCAAGCTAAGATTGCCGAGCAAAAATAAAAACGAACCCGAACGGGGTTAGAATGGAGGTGTGCGCCAATGGCGACTAAATTTCAACTTATCACGGCGATGTATGAGCATAATATGAAACAAATGACCGCAAAGCCCGGTGAATGGCAGGCATTTTTGCTTGCGGCGGGGCGAAACTACAAGCTGCCCTTTGAGGAACAGGTTCAGGTTTTCGTCCAGCGCCCCGAAGCGACCGCCGTGCTGGAACTTGAAAAATGGAATACGCAGTTTGGCAGATGGGTCAACAGGGGTGCAACCGGAATCGCCGTGATTGACCGTCAATATCCAAATAAACGGCGATTGAAATATTACTTTGACATCAGCGACACCAATTCGCGCGGTGGGGAACATGACAGCCGCTATTCCCGCCCTGTCCCCCTGTGGGAAATGAAACCCGCTTATGAAACAGATGTTATTGAAACCCTTGAAGCAACTTTCGGCGATTTGGAGGACAGCGAAACCCTTGCCCATGCCGTTATCTCAGCGGCGAAAAACGCCGTCACCGATAATATCACCGACTATCTGAATGACCTGATGGACTGCCGTGAGGACAGCTTTTTAGAAGAACTGGACGGCTTGAATGTAGAAGTCTTTTTTGCCGAAGCCCTGCAAAACAGCATCGCCTATCTTTGGCTGGCGCGCTGCGGCATTGACCCGGCGCTTTTTATGGAACACGAGGATTTTAGGCACGTCTTTGAGTTTAACACACCCGATACCCTGACGGTTTTAGGCACGGCGACCAGCGACATTGCCGAAACGGGCTTGCGCGAAATCGCGTCCACCGTCCTCAATCTGCAAAAACAGGAAAAAAATAAAAATCGCACATTTGCAAACGAACCTCAGAGAAACGATAATGATAATATATCAAAAAACGAGAGGAGCTTTGACCATGACACAGGCAATACAGCCAATCACCTACAGCGAAGTGAACGGGTACAGAATACCCAACCTGACCCTGCCGGACGAGCCGGAGGTAGAGCTTGGACGGTACGCGTTGATGCGCCGTCACTACCTTCAGAACCATCGCAAGGGGCTGTTTTCCCGCCTGCTGATGAACGGCGGCCTGAACCCGCACCTGACGGAAATAGAGCAGACAGCGATGGAGCGGTTGGAACTGCAATCGGCGCAGATGGCGAAATCGGAGGGCGTGACGGAGCAGATGAAAGCGTCCGACCCGCTGGCATGGATACAGCGGATGACGAGCATCAGGAACCGGGTGGAGGAAACGATACTCCACGACCTGATTTACAGCTAAATTTATTCCCCAGCCCCGAAGAACAAATACAGCGTATTGAAGAAGCGGAAGGTACGGCGAAAGCCGAAAGACCTTCCGCTTTTTCTATTTCCGGCGGTGTGCCGCAGGAATATATTGACGATGAATTATGTCATGGCAGCGGTTTCCATGAGGGTAAATATCGGATTTATGAGCATTTTCAGAACAGCCATACCCCGGATGAAACGGTCAGTTTCCTTAAAAAGGAATACGGTATCGGCGGTCATTCGCCGTTCGGCGATAGTCCGTATAGCGTAGACCATGACGGAAAAGGCTTGCATTTCGCCATAGGTTATGACGGCAATAAAACCACATTAACGTGGGCAAAGGTTTCAAGGCGAATCCGTGAGCTTGTGGATGCCGATAGATATTTAAATCCAAAGGAAAGTGAGATTTATCCGCAGTGGTTTCAAAATGAAACAGAACGCCGCCAGCAGATTGCCGAGGAAGCCGCCGTCCGCGCAATATTGAACCGTGAGCCTACCCCTGCTGATACCGCAGATTATCAGTATAAGTATCATTTGGGCGACAGCGTGTATATCGGTTCCCATGAGTATGAGGTGCTGTCCTTTGGTGATTCCACAGTAAAACTTTTTGATACAAAATTTCCGCTGATGAACGCGGAATTTTCACGGCAAGAATTTGACCGTAAAATACGTGAAAACCCCATGAATGAGCATTTGAGGGTAATAGCCGAGAGCCAGCCGGAACAGCACGACCCCCACGACAGTTTGACCTTGCAAGAACAAATCCGCAATGAGCTTTCGGAGCGTGGATGGACGGTTTCCGATGAACTGATTGATAACGGCATTATGGAATACCGCGCCCACGGCGGGCGTGATGATAATGTTCAGGACATCGGCGATTTCATTGAAAACGAGTTTTTGAGTGAAGATGAACCTGTGCCGGAATCCGAACCGTACACGCCCAAACCCGGCGACCGTTACGAGATTGATCGGCGGTTATTTGTGGTGGATACCGTCAGCGAGGACTGGGAAAGTGTCAGTCTGCGGGACATCACATTTCAAGAAGGCGCAGGCTTCCCCATATTCCGGCGTGAATCGTTTGAATTTATGCAGATGTACGACCCTATCCGCGAGGAAGTGGCAGAGCCAGAGCCAGAGCCGCAACCTCCCGTTCCCGTTGGACGGCTGGATTATCTCGACAGCAATGGTACGGTTGCCGATTCAATGGAATATACCGATGAACAGGCTTTTGTTAAACAAATACTGGAAGATGACAACTACGGCGTTCCGTTTTCCATCGTTGTCTACCGCGGCGGCGAGGGCGGCGGAAATCTTGTCAACACCAACCAATTTATTGAGGATATAAACCCGACAAGAAGTTTGTATTTTGAGAACGCCCCCGAACGGACGGAGCCGCCCCTTGAAGATAATCAGCATATAGAAAATATCGGCGGCGTGGAATTTGTAGTAACCACGCCGTTTTCTCATGTGCAGAAATCCCGTAAACGGGAAAGCGGCGTCAATTACCCCGGCGAAATCATGCTTGTAAAGCACCATATCCCACAGCCGGAGGAAACTGAACCCACAATTGCCCCTGCGTGGGAACAAAAAAAGAAACCCGTTCGCGTTAATTATTTTGACGCCTTTCCCGATGTGCCAATGGAACAGCGGCAAAATTTCAAAATCACCGATGATGACCTCGGACACGGCGGCACAAAGGCAAAATTCCGCGCCAATATGGACGCCATCAATCTTTTGCATGATTTGGAGCTTGACGGCAAGCTGGCCACCCCCGAACAGCAGGATGTTTTGTCCCGTTATGTAGGCTGGGGCAGTCTGCCGCAGGCGTTCGACCCTGACAAAGCGGATTGGGCTGACGAATTTTTAGAACTGCAAACCGCCCTATCCATGGAGGAATACGAATCGGCGCGGGCGACGACCCTCAACGCCCATTACACCAGCCCTACGGTTATCAAGGCAATCTACAAGGCCATTGAAAATATGGGCTTTAAGTCCGGCAACATCCTTGACCCCGGCTGCGGTATCGGTAATTTTCAGGGGCTATTGCCGGACAGCATGAGCGACAGCAAGGTCTACGGCATTGAGATTGATCCGATTACAGGGCGCATTTGCCAGCAGCTATATCAAACCCACAGCATCGCCATTCAGGGCTATGAGAAAACGCCCCTGCCCGACAGCTTCTTTGACCTCGCCATCGGCAATGTGCCCTTCGGCGGCTACGGCGTAAGCGATAAAAAATACGACAAACACAAATTTCTTGTGCATGACTACTTTTTCGCCAAAACGCTGGATAAGGTCAGGCCGGGCGGCGTTATTGCCTTTATCACCAGCAAAGGCACAATGGATAAGCAAAACCCCGCCGTGCGGAAATATATCGCCCGGCGGGCGGAGCTTCTGGGGGCAATCCGTCTGCCAAACAATGCTTTTCTTGCCAACGCCGGAACACAGGTAACGACAGATATTATCTTTTTGCAAAAGCGTGACCGCATTGTGGATGTAGAGCCGGATTGGGTGCATTTGGCGAAACCCCGCCTATACGAAATCACCACGAACGATTATGACCAATTCGGCGTCATGGATGTTAAATCGGGTAAAATCTGCGACGGCGGCGAAGGTATATGGTTTGAAAACAGATGGGACGCGGAAAAGGTATTGAACTCCCTGCAAAACAGTGACCCTGAAAGCATACCCGTCAACGCCTACTTTGCCGAACACCCCGAAATGATGCTCGGCACAATGGCATATGACAATATGCTGTACGGCAACGCAAGCGAAACCACACTCAATCCCTTTCCCGACCGTGAGTTATCGGATTTGCTTGACAAAGCCATTGCCAATCTCCACGGCGAAATCAGCGAGTTTGAGCGCGATGACGGGGAGCAGGAGTCTGACAACTCTATTCCCGCGGACCCGTCCGTCCGCAATTTTTCTTATACCGTAATTCCCGGCTCGGACGGGAATTTGCGGACTGGCAAGCTGTATTTCCGCGAAAACAGCCGCATGAAGCCCTGCGAGCTTCCCGCCACCACTGAAAGCCGCATTAAGGGCATGATTGCCATCCGGGATTGTGTCCGAACCTTGATTGAGTATCAGACCGAGGACTATTCCGATTATGACATCAAAGCAGAGCAGGTAAAGCTCAACCGCCTGTATGACAGCTTCACCAAGAAGTACGGGCTTATAAGCTCCCGCGCCAATGTGTCCGCGTTCGGCTCCGACAACAGCTTTCCGCTTCTGGGCGCGTTGGAGATGCTGGACGAGGACGGTAATCTTTTACGCAAAGCGGATATGTTCACCAAGCGAACTATCCGCGCCAGGACCGTAATCACCCATGTGGACACGGCGAGCGAAGCGCTGGCGGTATCTTTGGGCGAAAAAGCACGGGTTGATGTGCCGTTCATGTGTGAACTCACAGGCATGGACGAGGGAGCCCTGATAAAAGAGCTTGAAGGCGTTATCTTCAAAGAACCGACAACACACGCCGATGATAAACCGCGCTATTCGACCGCCGATGAGTACCTTTCCGGCAATGTGCGGGCGAAACTATTGTTCGCAAAATCACTCGCCGAGCTTCGTCCCGATGAATACGCCGTAAACGTAAAAGCCCTTGAAGCCGTCCAGCCCCCGGATTTGCCTGCATCCGAAATCGCCGTGCGGCTGGGCGCGTCATGGCTGCCCGTCGAGGTGGTACAGCGGTTTATTTTTGAACTGCTGGAAACGCCGCGCTACGCCCAATGGAACATCAAGGTTCATCACACCACGCGGCACACGGACGAATGGAGCATTGAGGGCAAGTCAAGCGACCGGAGCAATGTCAAAGCATACAACACCTACGGCACAAGCCGCGCCAGCGCCTACAAAATCATTGAGGAAACCTTGAATTTACGGGATATTCGGATTTTTGATTATGTGGAGGACACCCAAGGTAAGAAAACCGCCGTCCTCAACACAAAAGAAACTATGCTGGCACAGGCAAAGCAGGAGCAAATCAAGGCGGCGTTT
>JAISRF010000161.1 GCA_031273775.1 Oscillospiraceae bacterium | reverse complement strand
GAGAAACAGCATTCCTCCCCAAATTCAAAGCCTTTGGGACGATACGCGGGGGATCAGGGTCAACGTTGAGGTCGAGCTTCCGATTCACATCGGTTACGATTTTTCCCCGGTTTCGTTCACGGTTTCGATGGAGGGAACCGCCAAGCCGCAAAGCGTCGGTTATCGGATTTACAACCTTTACCGCGCCGAAATCTCCGCCGGAATTGTTCCGGCGGAGGCTGCGGCGGGTGCGAGCGCAAAGGCAGAGGAAAGCTCGGGCGAAACGTCCCTTTCGGTGCCGGCGCGGTGGTCAGCCTCTTTCACCGCCGTGCCCCCGGAATATGGCTGGTACTGCGCGGTGGCTGATGTTTTTGGGGAAAGCGGAGAACTCCTGACCCGGACGGAGGCTTATTTCGGAATCGCCGACCTCGACTGCGGAGTTTATTGCCTGAAAGCGGGAGAATCCTGCGGCAGCGGTTGGACAGACCCATTGCGGGCGGCCTTTTGCGGCTTGAAGCTGCTCCGGCTGAACACCCGCATCGGGGAAGCTGAAATTGAACGAACTTGGCGGGAGGCGGAGCAATGCGGCGTCCTTGTGTTCATGCAGTTTGAAATGAAAGAACACTGCACCGAGGAACACGTCCGCGGCGTGGTACGCCGTTATAAAAACAAAATTTCGGTTTATGAGGTGATCAATGAACCCAACCTGTTCATGAAGTCGGACGAATATATTGAGTGGCTCAAGGAAATCAGCCGGTGGGTTCGTGAAGAATTTCCGGAGGCTTATCTGCTCGCGCCGGCGGTCTGCGGGGTGAATTTGGAATGGGTGGAAGCGCTTTTGAAGGAAAACGCGCAGAAATATTTCACGGGGTTGTCCATTCATGATTACGAGGGCCACGAAAGCGTTGATCCGACCCATTGGCAGTGGAAATTCGAGGAACTCGAAAAGCTGCTCAAAAAATACAACGCGCAAGGCCTGCCCCTTTGGAACACCGAACACGGAATGACCGGAATCCGGATGGGCATTTCCATCGCCCCCGCGCAGGCGGTTCGGGAAACCCTGCACCGCGATTTGAACGAGCGCGCCGGAATCCCCGAAAACCGCAATTATTATTACTACCTCAATGAACACGGTTACGCGGGCTACCCGGCTTATCTCTGGTCGCGAACCGGACCGCACCCGGCGGCGCTGGCGCTTCGCAGCCGAAGCGGTTTGCTGCAAGGAACCCTTCCGACCGAACTGCTCGATTTCGGCGCGGCGGGAAACCGCCTTTTTCTGGGTCAGCGATATGATACAACGCACGGCGAGGTTGTGCTTCTCCGCAATTTGGGACTTGCTTCACAGGAATTGTCCTTTCCGGCGGACGGCGAAGCGCTGACGGCGGTTGACGCGTTCGGAAACCGTTTCGCGGTGCCGATTGCGGAAAACCGGGCCAAACTGACCCTTTCGGCCCTACCCGTTTATGTTTTGCCCAAGGCGGAACAGCGGTTTGACGCGCCGGAGTTGGACTTTGGGGAAAATCTGGCGGGAGAGGCTTTATTTTCATATAACCGCGTCTGCAAGGAAAATTTCGGGGCGCTGAATAATCAATATCTGGAGGCCGTTCAATCCGACCACCCTAACCGCGAAATCTGGGAAGGTCTTTTGGAGGACGAAAATGCCGCGCTGGAAATTGCGTGGGAGGAACCAAAAACCATTGACACCGTTGTGTTTCACAGTCTGCGGGCGGATAATTCTTTTTGCGCGCTCTTAGATGCCGACTTGGATTATTGGGACGGCGGGCAGTGGCGGGAGCTGAAAAAAATCCGCGCTGAAATGCCGGAAAGCACTCCGGTTCAGACGTTTGATCATCAGGCGCTATGCTGGTATTTAGATCAAAATATTGTTTTGGCGAAGTTTCCGGCGGTGACGGCGAAAAAGCTCCGTCTTCGCGTTTTACGGACAACCTACGGTTTTTGCCCGGACAAAACCGCAGCGCAGGCTTTTTGCCGGTTTATGAAAACCGACGCGCCAAATCCGCAAAAGCTCCATCTGCGGGAAATTGAGGTGTATCATTCAAACTCGGAATTCTAACATTAAAAAAACAGGGGTTTATTTTTTGCAAGAAGTCTTATGAAAAAGGAGCGTGCGCAAAGTAGGCGGAGCTGTTTGAGGTGTTCATGGTGGTTTGCTTTGGGGCTTCGTGGCCGGTGTCCATTGCCAAATCCGTCCGCGCAAAAACGGCAAAGGGAAAGAGCCTGATTTTTTTGTGCTTGATTTTTGCCGGTTATATCGGCGGGCTGCTGTCCAAAATGTTGTCCGGAAGCATCACCTATGTAGCTGTTTTTTACGTGATCAATCTGGTGATGGTGGGAATTGACCTGATTCTATATTTTCGTAACCGACAGCTTGACCGGCGGGGCGGCGAGGAGGAATCGCGATGAAACCGCTGAACATTTTAGCGATCGGAAACAGCTTTTCTCACGACGCGTTTGTTTATTTACAGAAAATTTTCCAAAGTGCCGGGATCGCGGTCAAAACGGTGAATTTAAGCATCGGCGGCTGCTCCCTTGAAACCCATTGGGAAAACGCAAAGGCGGACAAAAGGGATTACCTTTATGGATTAAACGGCGTTGAAACCGAACGGCTAGTGTCCATACGGGAGGTGCTGGGGGAGGAAAAATGGGACAAAATCGCCTTTCAGCAAGCCAGCCATTTAAGCGGATTGCGCGAATCGTATTTCCCGCACCTCGCGCATCTGTCAGGATATATTCACGAAGCTTCGCCGGATGCCGAACAGTTGGTTCATCAGACGTGGGCTTATGAAACCGATTCAGAGCACCCCGGCTTTGCGGTGTATGAAAACAGTCAGGAAAAAATGTATAACGCGCTTTGCAAGGCTTATCGGCACGCGGCTTCGGTGCTCGGGGCGCGGCTGATTCCCGCAGGGGAGGTGATTCAGCGACTGCGAACAACGCCCGAATTTGACTATTCGCGGGGCGGTCGATCCCTTTGCCGTGATGGGTTTCATTTGA
>JAISRF010000159.1 GCA_031273775.1 Oscillospiraceae bacterium | reverse complement strand
GGAATTTCGGGCGGGGATTCCGGCACTTTATAGGCTTCCGGTTGCTCGGGCGGGGTCAAAGAAACGGTTACCGGAATCCATTCGCCTTGCCGCACAGTCAGGGTGATTTCGTGCGTTCCGGCGGCAAAGGTCAGAAGATAAGGCAGTTCAGACGCTCCCGCGAAATCCCTCGCGCAAAGAGTTGAGGGGTCTGAGTCCATCACTTGCTCCGGCACGGTTTCGTTGCCGAAACGGTCGGCGGCGGGCGGGTTTCCGTTTATCCAGCCGGTCGGAAAACGCAGATTATCCGCCTCGGCAAAAGGAAGTTCGCCGTCAATTTTCAGGGACAAAACCGTGTCCTCGGAAACGGCGTTTATGTATGTAACGCTCAGATTATATACCGCCTCATTGCTGATAAAGGCTGAAAATGTCAGAATCTCGCCCGGCGAACAGGTTTTCGCGCCGCTTTCTGATAGAATGATGGACGGAGCGCTTGAGAAAGCGGCAACAACGGACGCGGACGTTTCCTCGGCGGTGGCTGAAAACGACATTGCGCCGGACAGTCCGGGCAACCCGGAGAGGAATACGGCAGCCGCCGCAAGAGAACTCAATGTTTTTTTCATTTTTGACATCCGCCGCCTTTCCAAAGGTTTCCGTTGTAACCGCAGTAATGAACCGGCGTCAAAACGCCGTGCACTCAATTCCTCTTTGCCCAAACGCCGAAGCACCCTGGTTTATCGGTCGCTTTTCGTCAAATCCCGGCTCATATTCCAGCCCCAGAGACGCGTATTTCGCCCCTGTCAGCTGATTATAGGACAGCAATTCAACTTTAACCGTTCCCGCCGCGTCCGACAGAAATTCCGCGGCGGCGCTCAGATTTTCTCTTGTGTCCGTCAGTCCGGGTATCAGCGGAATCCGCACGATAAACGGACACCCCCGCCGTTTCAGTAAAGACAGATTTTGCAGAATCAGGCGGTTGCTTTGCCCGGTCAGCCGCTTATGCTCACGCTCGTCCATATGCTTTAAATCTATGTATACCAAATCCAAAAGCCCGGCAATTTCCGCAAATTGTTCACTTGGCGCAAAAGCGCAGGTTTCCATTGCCTTGTGCAGTTTTTTTGGCAGCAGAGCAAGAGTTTCCTTCAAAAAATCGTATTGAAAAAGTGGCTCCCCACCGGAAAATGTGACTCCGCCCTCCGGCAAAATAAAGTCCGCGTATTCTATTATCGTTTCGGCCAGTTCCCGCGCCGTAACTGTACGCCCGACCGCCTTGATCAGATTTTCCGGGCAGATTTCCGGGTTCGGTTTCCCGTTTTTCCATCCGCATAAGCCGCATAAACGGCAGCGCCTTGTGTCCCTGAACACCTCTGGTTTTGGGCTTAGCCCCTCCGGGTTGTGGCACCATGTACAGCGAAGCGGGCAGCCCTTCATAAACACCGTAAGCCGCAGTCCCGGGCCGTCATACACCCCGAATTCCTTTATTTCAAATATCACGCCGCCACTCACGCGTTTCACAGTCCTCCCATCTATCGGCCCTTACTCCACAACCGGATATACTGTCAGCGGTTCGTCCGAAATGTCCATATATGCCCGTAACTCAATTTGATGATTACCTTGGAGCGTGAACCTTCCCTTGCCGATTTCAGTTATGATAGGGCTGTCCGGGCTGTAACGTAAGATCACATTGTCCCTGCGCAGAGCCGCCAATAATAGCGGGCCGTATTCCATCGCGTATCGCCGTTTGCCGGGGATTTCCTCCCGACCGGCGTACAGTGTTGTTTTAACCTTAAAAGGCAGTTCAAATTGAATACTTTCCCCGGAGCTTAACCCCTCCAGAGCCAGATATTCACCCGGCTTTGCGGTTTGCCCGTTCACCGTGACTGCACCGGCGCACCAAACAGGAATCCTCAGCTTCAAGGCTTTGTGCGCCCATTTTTCGAGGCTGATTTCCACCCGCCCGCCATAGGGCATATCGGTTTTGACGGTAATTTCGCTTCCGTTTATTTCCGCGCGGGAGTCGGAGTACAAATCAACATAAACCAAGTCGTCAGTATATGTATATAAAAGCTGGGGCAGCATGGACACTAAACGCGCTCCGGTTCCGGCGCAGCAGGAGGCAATATCGGTGTACCGGCTGTCCTTGGAACCCTCCAGGCGCGCCAGATAATGATACCCCTGATCCCCCTCCTGGCAGGCAATTAGCATATTGTAAACCGATTTTTCAACCTCATCGGTATAGTGCGCGTTGTCCGGAAAGAGCAGATGCAACCGCTGGTTGAGAAGTATCCAGAAGGTGGAGCAGCAAAGCTCGTTGTAAGGAAGCCAGCTTTCCAGCAAATTGCAGCCGGGATAATGAATCTCTCCCTGAAAGCTTTCGCACATCACGATACCGCCGCCCACATGCTGCCATTTATCCTCAAACATACGCAGGGCTTTTTGCACACAGCTCAGCAGATACTCCTCTCCGGTCGCCCGGTAAAGGTCAAGATACGCTTCAAGCGCCGTCAGCAGCGTGCCGTGGGGATGGTTGCCGGGGTGCCGGTATATCGCCCGCTGTTCCTCTTTGTCAAGCCAATCCAGCCACCAGTCCTCGCGGTAATATTTTTGCGCGGTTTCCATATCCGCGGGCACACCGACCGGAGAACGATAAAGCTCGGTATTCGCCAGTATTCCCTGAAATCCCAGATTCAAGTCCTTCACATAAGGCAGACAGCCGCACTTATTAAACCAGTCCCCGAAGCCGCGAACCAGCGAAAAGGCCTGTTCGTTCCCCGCATACCCCGCCGCCAGCAAACCAAAGGTTAGCCAGGCGCGCACATAATTCGGGTATTCTTTTTCAAACAGTTCCCCCGTCGCGGCGGGAATCAGACACCCGTCCTCCCTGCGAAAACGCAGGATTCCCGCAATGACCTCGTCTGTTTTTCGTCTCAAAGCGTCATCGGACGTCCACAAAAGCGCGGTTCCCGCTCCCATTAAGAACTGCCCGGCGGTCTGGCCGTGAAGATTGTTCTCAAAATGTCCGCCGCCAAAGGCGTAAGGCGCGCCGGGCGCGGGCTCTCCCGCGTGCACCCGGAACCAATAGAGCATACGGTCGACGTCAAAGCGTTTGAGAAAAGCGAGATTATTGTCAAACGCTTCTTTCAGCCGCCCCCCGGTCAGCCGCACACCGCCGGTCAGCGGCTTCACCGCGTTTTTGATTTTTAGGCTTACGCCGTCGGCGCTGTATTCCATCCTCCGAAATTCATTCCTTTCCCGGCACTGAATTATCCCGCGAATTCCTGATGCTTAATCAAACGTTCCTGATATTCCTTATCAAGCTCCACAAAATACGCGTTTCAGCCACATGCCCTCACGATTAAATCCCGGTGAGCCTCCGGGTGCTTTTGCGCGTCCATGAGCGCGTCCTGGTATATCGAATTCAATTGAAACTGATGCCTGCCCCGCGCGTTATACTGCCCTGTTTTAAATATAGTGCTGCCAGTAAAAATATTATCGATAATTTTAAGGTGTATAGAAACCCGTTTCTACCGCTCGGATGTTGGATTTGGGCGTCGCTTTAACTTTTTGGATGCAATCCGGCAGGATTATATTAGGCATATATACCAATTATCAAATCCGGAGTGTTTTTTAATAACGATAATATTATAGCGCGGGATTCTGCTCTTGTCAATAGCAAATTGTAGAATGTTGATAATTTTTTTAGTCCGGTATTTTTTCCTGTTTGGATTGCTCTTTCTGTTTCGAGGTTAATAAACACACTCGCCGGTTTCATCCGCCTTTCCGGGAGAATCTGTCCGGGCGTGGGCGCGAACCCGCACCCACGCCCGGACAGATAGTTTCAGTGTTTTGTGCCGCAGGAGGATGACCCTTCACAGTCGCCACAGTCACATCCCGCACACTTTCCTTTTCGTTTATCTCGGACAACCTTCACCACAATCGCCGCGATGATTCCCGCG
>JAISRF010000113.1 GCA_031273775.1 Oscillospiraceae bacterium | reverse complement strand
ATTTCTTCGAACTCTTCGCTGAAGTGGAATGACCGTTAGAATTGAGAATTGAGAATTGAGAATTGAGAATTGAGAATTGTAGAGGCGCCCGTTGCGCGTCCGATTTTGTGGAATTTCATCATATCCCGGTGCTCCTTGAAGAAACTGTCCGCGCGCTGGAAATTAAGCCGGAAGGCATCTACGTAGACGGCACGGCGGGCGGCGGAGGGCATTCCCTGGTGATAGCGAAACGGCTTACAACCGGCAAACTTTTTTCTCTTGACCGTGACCCGGACGCGGTTGCCACGGCGGCGGATCGACTGTCGGCAACCCCACGGGCGGAGGTAATTCACGCCAATTTTACGGATATGGGCGAGGTGCTTAGGCGAAAAAATATTGGCGCCGTGGACGGGGTGCTGCTTGATATCGGCGTCAGTTCTCACCAATTGGATACGCCCGGGCGCGGATTTTCCTTTCATGCGGACTCACCGCTGGATATGCGGATGTCGCAAAGCGGTAGGACGGCGGCGGAGTTGGTCAATACGCTGTCTCCGGACGAGCTTGCGAAAATTTTGTTCCTTTACGGAGAAGAAAAATTTGCTCATCGTATTGTGAATGCCATTATCCGGGCGCGGGAGCGGAGAGCGGTGGAAACCACCGGCGAACTGGCGGAGATTATTTCAAACGCCGTACCCGCCGCGTACAGACGGGACGGGCACCCGGCTCGCAAAACCTTTCAGGCGCTACGCATTGCCACCAACGGCGAGCTGGATAACCTGCAAACCGGGCTTGAAGTTGCTTTTGATTTCTTAAAACCCGGCGGAGTTTTAGCCGTTATTGATTTCCATTCGTTGGAAGACAGGATTGTGAAACGCTTTTTTGCCCAAAAAGCCAAAGGTTGTATCTGTCCGCCCGATTGTCCGATATGCATCTGCGGGAGAATCCCCGAGGGTGAGCTGACTCTGAAAAAGCCCATAACCCCGAGCAGTGACGAGCTTAGGGATAACCCACGGAGCCGGAGTGCAAAATTAAGAGCGATTAGGCGAATTGACCATTGACAGCTATTGTACCGCTTCGGCGGTTTACATAAATAAATTTTGAAAGGAAAGAATGATCATGGCACGTTATACCAACGAAATCGCTACTCCCGTACCGCCCCTGTCTCTGGCACAGCCCATCTCCGATTACCTGACCAAGGAAGGCTTCACCTACAAGGAGTATGAAGGCCGCAGGGTCTGGAAGAAAGGCGTGGGCATTATGACCGCGCCGCAGTTCATTGAAGTCTACTACGGCGAAACCTCCATCCAGCTTCACGCCTACCTCAAATATCCCATTTTGCCCGGAGTTTATGTGGGGGAAATGGGTATAACCGGATTTTTCGGCGCCCTGCCCAAAAGTCTACTGAAACAACGTGTTTCCGGAATTGAACAGTATATCTATTCCCTGTGGCAGCAACCTAACAGTTGACAGTTGACAAGTACAGTTGACAGTTATTGTATTTCAAATTCACGATGAGCGGGAAAGCGGGAAGCTTTTACAAATTTGTCGCGGAGTGACTACATAACTGTCAACTGTCAACTGTCAACTGAAAAAAGGTGGTGTACATCAACATGAACCGCGGCGCCGCGTACAAAGTTCCAAAAAAAGAGCAGGAGAAGAAAAACGCGAAAATCCTGACGCTCCATAACCGACCGTCGGCTCGCGCCGTAAAACGTCGCACCGCCAGCGCGTTCGCGCAGACCGTGAGCCGAGCTTTAGCCATCGCGGCCGTGCTGTTTTTGGTGTGTGCCACCATTTATACGGGCAGTGAAATCACCAGGATGAACGACCTTTTAAGCAAAGAAAAAAAACAGTATGAACAGTTAAAAACAGAAAAAATCCGCCTGAATATGGAACTTGAAAATAAGGTGTCGTTCAACCATATTGAGGAAGCGGCCAAAGAAATGGGAATGCGCAAGAAAGACTACCGCCGGGTGAATTACATCCGGCTGGGGGACAGCGACCGCGTTGTGACGATCCAGCCTTCCCCGGATTCGTTGACGGCGGACAAACAGTAGAAGGCTAACGCGCCCAACCGGGCGCAAGGGGATAGAGTTAGTGAAATTTTATTGTTTACACTGTGCTTTACGGAATTAAGGTATAGATTGACCGCAAATTTCGTAATATAAAGGGAGGCGCCCCGCGGAGCGCAATTGAGAATTGAGAATTATTGTTTTTTTATTGGCGTTTTACGCCAATAAGCTACTAATAAGCTACTAAATCGGCGGTGAATGAAAAATGTCAAAAGGCCCAACCAGATTAATGTGGCGCAGAATGCTCGCGCTCTTGATTGCGCTGGTCATTCCGCTTTTCGGCACTGCTGCGGTTAATCTTACGAAAATTATGTTGATTAACGGGGAATTTTACAAGGAAAAGGCCGCCGGCCAGCAGCTTCGGGATGTCACACTCCCGGCTACCCGCGGCGATATTGTGGATCGGAACGGTAATATATTAGCCACCAGCGCGACCGTGCATACCCTGTTTATCGCCCCTAAAACCGTTAAGGTATCCGATGACGATGAAAACGGAACCAAAACCGAAGCCCGCCGAAACCTGATTTCGGACGGCCTTGCCTCAATTCTGAACCTTGACCGCGGCAAAATTTATGCCGCCACCAAAAAGAACACCAGCTATGAAATCATCAAACGCAAGGTGGAAAAACCGGAGGCTGACAAAGTTCGCGAGTTCATCAGCGAAAATAAATTAGGCTCCATCATCGGTCTGGACGAGGCGAGCAAGCGTTATTACCCCAACGACACTCTTGCCTCCACCATTATGGGCTTTGTGGGTGACGATAACCAAGGGCTGGAGGGGCTGGAAAAATACTATGACAACGATCTGAAAGGCCAGGATGGCCGTGTTATGGCGCTTCAAAACGCTGTAGGCGCGACTATGCCTTTTTCATATGAAACCACCGTGAACCCTGTTTCCGGAAACACCCTGATGCTCACCATTGACGAGTACATTCAGCATTATGTGGATAAGCATTTGGAGCAGGCGGTTAAAGACAACAGTGTGACCAACAGGGGCGCGTGCATTGTGATGGATCCGCAAAACGGCGAAATTCTGGCCATGAGCGTCAAGCCGGATTATAACCTGAACGCGCCCTTCGAGATATATGACGAGACGGCAAAGGCGAAAATCGCCAGCCTTTCCGGTGACGAACGAACCAAAGAAATCGCCCAAGAGCAACAGCAGCAGTGGCGAAATAAAATCATCTCCGATTTATATGAGCCGGGCTCAACTTTCAAACTTTTAACGGGCGCGATGGGGCTTGATCAAGGCGTGGTCAACGTCAATTCCAGCTTTAACTGTACATCGGCCTTTTCCGTTTCCGATCGGACATATCACTGCGCGAACAACAAGGCACACGGTTCGCTTACGTTTATTGAGGCGTTTGAGAAGAGCTGTAACATTTCGTTCATTCAAATTGGGCAGCGCGTGGGCAACATCGCGTTCCAACAGTATTTCAAGTCGCTCGGGCTGAACGATCGCACCGGAATTGATTTAATCGGCGAGACCAGCAACAAGGGGCTGAATTACTCCGAAAAGAAGATGGGGCCGGTTGAATTGGCCTCCAATTCTTTCGGTCAGACATCTTCCATTACGCCGATACAAATGATAACGGCGGCATCAGCGGTGGCCAACGGTGGATATTTAGTAACCCCACACCTGATGAAACAGGAAATGGATGCCAATAATAATATTGTAAAAACTGCGGCTGAGCCCCGCAAACGCCAAGTAGTTTCCAGCCAGACCAGCCAGACTATGCTTGCCGCCATGGAAGGCGTAGTAAAAAACGGAACCGCCAAAAACGCAAATGTCACCGGATACCGCGTGGGCGGGAAGACCGGTACGTCGGAAAAGGTTCAGCAAAACGCCCAAAACCCCGACAAACCCAAAGAATACATTGCGTCTTTCGTAGCGTTCGCGCCGATAGATAATCCCAAAGTGGCGGTTTTGATGCTGCTGGATCAACCGCACGGCGAAAATATTCACGGTGGAACCATTGTCGCCCCGGTGGTGGGCGCGCTTCTGGCGGATATTTTGCCGCATCTGGGTATAGAGCCGAAGTATACCGAGGAACAGCTTGCGACACTGGACGTTCAAACCCCCAACGTGACGGCTATCGCCGTGACTCAGGCGAAAAATAAGCTGGAATCGGCAGGTCTGAAAGTGAAAACCGTCGGGAACGGCAACACCGTTTTGAAGCAGAATCCGGCGGCGAACACCTCCATCCCCAAGAACGGCACAGTAGTGCTTTACACTAGCGAATCGAAGCAGAGCGACCCAGTTACGGTACCGGATTTGACGAACCTTTCCATTTCGGCGGCCGGTCGCGAGGCGATTGAAGCGGGAGTCAACGTAAAAATCGCGGGGTACGCAACCGGCGACAGCGGCGCGGTATCCTTTAAACAAAGTATTGCTAAAAACACAAAAGTGGAAGCGGGAACGGTGATCACGGTGGAATTCCGGGTGATTGACCGGGGAGATTCGACCACGGGGTGAATTCCATTCTCCATTCTCAATTATAAAAGACAGTTGGTGAAAACTATGTTACTTCGAAACCTCATATCGTTGCCTGACTACCACATGCTTGAAAATGTGGACATTACCGGTGTTACGTCTGATTCGCGAAAAGTACGGTCGGGTTTTCTGTTCGTGTGCGTAAACGGGACGAAAACCGACGGACACGAATTCGCCCGAATCGCCGTGGAACTTGGGGCGGCGGTGGTGCTTGCCGCCTGTGATACCGGCGTAAAGAATCAAATTATCACGCCGGATACCCGTAAAGCGTACGCTATGAGCTGCGCCGCGTTTTTCGGGAACCCGGCCAAAGCGCTAACCCTTGTGGGCATTACGGGAACTAAGGGCAAGACCACTACGTCAACACTGATTAAAAACATTTTGGAAGCCGCCGGGTATAAAACCGGGCTAATCGGCACCATTTCAAAGATTGTCGGTGAAGAGGAAACCCCCTCGAAAAACACCACCCCGGACGCTTACGAATTGCACGAAACCTTGCGGAACATGGTAGAGGCAGGCTGCACCCACTGTGTGATGGAAGTTTCTTCGCACGCGCTGGAGCAGGACAGGGTTTACGGTTTAGAATTCGCCGTGGGCGTGTTTACCAACCTGACCCATGACCATTTGGATTACCACAAAACCCAGGAAAATTACCGCCTGCAAAAAAGCAAGCTGTTCTCCCAGACTAAACAGGCGGTCATTAACATTGACGACAGCGAAGCGTGGTTTATGCTGAGCGTGTGCAAATGCCCGGTGACGACTCTGTCCCTGAAAGATGAAAGCGCCGACTACCTGGCGAAAAATATCCGTTTTCGTCCCACCGGCGTTGATTTTGAACTGCTGGGCGTGAGTGTTATCGGGCGAGTAAAATTTCAAACTCCCGGCGAATTTTCCGTTTATAACGCGCTTACCGCCGGCGTATGCTCATTGCAGCTCGGTGTGCCGTTTAACACGGTGATTGAAGCTTTATCACAGGCAACCGGCGTGAAGGGCAGGGTAGAGCTGGTACCTACCGGTCGGGATTTTACGGTGATTATTGATTACGCGCATAACCCTGAAAGCTTGCAAAATGTTTTATCCGCTCTCAATAAATATAAAACCGGTCGGTTGATTACACTGTTTGGGTGCGGCGGCGACCGAGACCGAGGCAAGCGCCCACAGATGGGAAAAATTGCGGCTGATCATTCCGATTTTGTCATTGTGACCTCCGACAATCCACGGACAGAGGAACCCCGCGTGATTATTGATGACATTTTAGTGGGTATGGAGGGTACAAAAACCCCGTTTGAAGTGGTGGAAAACCGCGTGGAAGCAATTCAATACGCCATCAAAAACGCCCGACCGGAAGATATGATATTATTGGCGGGTAAGGGTCATGAGACCTATCAGGAAGTCAACGGCATTCGTAACCATATGGACGAGCGGGAAATAGTCGCAAACGCGCTTCGCACGCTTGCGGTTGAGAGTTAAAAAACCAGGAGGTTTTTCAGTGGATATAGCGCTACCGATTATCGCTGCGGTTGCCGGGTTCATCATTACCGCCACACTGGGAATTTGGGCGGTGCCGTTTTTAAAACGGCTTAAATTCGGGCAGACTATACTTGAAATCGGACCCAAATGGCACAAGGCCAAAGAAGGCACGCCCACCATGGGCGGGTTGATGTTTATTACCGGTACCGTGCTTGCGGCAGCGGTGGCTTTGGGTGCCGCGCCATTTTTGGGACAGAACCTGAACGTGGTAAAAGAACTAAAGTTATCTTTCCGCGTGGCGTGGTTGGCCGGTGGTTTTTTGATGGCGCTTGCCATGTCATTCATCGGATTTATTGACGATTATATCAAGGTGGTCAAGAAACAGAACTTAGGTCTGACCGCGCGGCAGAAAACCTTTTTCCAGTTGCTGATTGCCGCGGGATATCTGGCGACCCTGCACCTCTCCGGTATGACCACCACCTATCTTCCCTTTTACGGCGATTTGGATATTGAAAAGGGCGCCGGACTGCTTTTCTGGCCGATTGCGTTGCTGTTTATTTACGGCTTTACCAACGCTGTGAACCTCACGGACGGCGTGGACGGACTGGCGGCTTCGGTGACGGCGGTCGTTGCGGTATTCTTTATGCTCACGACCGGAGCCTTGACCATTGCCACCATGAACGTTGCGGCTTCGGCACTGGCGGGGAGCTGTATTGGTTTTTTGGTGTACAATCTTCACCCCGCCAAAGTGTTCATGGGGGACACCGGTTCCATGTTTCTTGGAGGCATGGTGGTTGCGCTTGCTTTTGGGTGCGGACGCCCAATTCTGCTTATTTTGGCTGGGGTTATCTATTTTGCAGAAGCCCTGTCCGTTATGATTCAGGTCGCTTATTACAAGCGTACCAAAAAGCGCCTGTTCAAGATGACACCCATCCATCACCATTTTGAGCTTTCCGGGTGGTCGGAGGATAAAATTGTGCTGGTTTTCTGTTTGGTGACTGCGATTTTCTGTGCGGTGGCATATCTGCCAATGTACTTTAATATTTAATTGAGAATTGTGGTGTCGCTTTGCGACGATTTGAATTTTTGAATTAATTGATAAACCTCAATTGAATTTACTTGCCGTAGCAATACCGTCATTCTCAATTCTCAATTCTCAATTCTTAATTTATAAATCCCCGGAGGTGATTTTTTTGACTGCGGCTGAATTTAACCGCAGAACTGAGAACCGCACCGAGCGCGGCGGTTTTCACCTGCTTCAAAAGGGTAAACTGGACATCACCTTTTTAACTTTGCTGTGCATTATTTTGGTCACGGGGCTGGTCATGCTTTTTTCCGCCAGCACCTCTTACGCTCAATCTTACGCGCCCGGGCACAACCCGTATTATTATATTGTCCGGCAGTTTGCATTCGCGCTGGCAGGTCTTATTGCCATGTTTCTTATTTCTGGAATTGATTATCATATTTACCGTAAACTGGCATGGTGGATATATGGAATCGCTGTCGCGCTACTTATCGCGGTGCTGATATTGCCGCCCATGAAAGAAGGCTTCCACCGTTGGATTGTCCTCGGGCCAATCAATTTTCAGCCGTCGGAAATCGCCAAGTTTGCAATCATCGCGCTTTTTGCGGCGCTCATTTCCATTAACTACAAGCGCATGGAAAGATTTACGTTTGGCATTGTGCTGTTCGGCGTGTTACTGGCGGTTGTCTGCGGCTTGGTGGTGGTTGAAACCCACCTTTCCGCCACTGTTCTCATTTTCGCCATCGGCGTTGCTCTGATGATTGTCGGCGGAATCAAGCTCCGCTGGGTGGGTCTGGCCGGGATTTCAGGCGCTGCCATGGGCGCGGTTGCCATATTAACCGGCGTGGTGAGTTACGGCAGCGGACGTATTCAAAACTGGCTGAACCCATGGAATGACCCGGCAGACGGCGGTTTTCAGACCATTCAGTCGCTTCTGGCGATTGGTTCCGGCGGATTTTTAGGGCAGGGATTGGGCAAATCCCACCAAAAACACCTTTGGCTTCCGGAACCGCAAAACGACTTTATTTTCGCCATTGTATGCGAGGAACTGGGCTTTATCGGCGCGGTGATTATTATAGTGCTGTTCGCGCTCCTAATTTGGCGCGGCTTCGTCATCGCCATGCGCGCTCCCGATAAATTCGGTTCGCTACTGGTCATCGGAATCACTTTTCAGGTGGGTTTGCAGACAGCGCTCAACATTTTAGTGGTTACCAACTCCATCCCCAACACCGGCATAAGCCTGCCGTTTTTCAGCTACGGCGGCACGTCGCTTTTAATGCTGTTGGCGGAAATGGGAATAATCCTGTCGGTTAGCCGCTCAAGCACGGTTATGAAAAGATAAAATATTTTCAATTCTCAATTAAAAAGCGGAGCGTGAACACGTTGAACATTCTCTTCGCCGCCGGCGGTACCGCCGGGCATATTAACCCCGCCATCAGTGTAGCCGAGTATATAAAATCGCGGGATCCGGACGCAAAAATCAGCTTTATCGGCACCAAGCGCGGTATGGAGTCCCGGCTTGTACCCGCTGCCGGTTTTGAGTTTTACGCCATCAACATCGCCGGATTTCAGCGCAAGTTAAACCTTAAAAATATCGGACGCAACCTCTCCGCCGTACGCAAGGTGTTCACAGC
>JAISRF010000239.1 GCA_031273775.1 Oscillospiraceae bacterium | reverse complement strand
ACAAATGAAAACCTTACCTCAATAGTTTATCCGGACGGTCAAACCACGCAGTTTCTGTATTGGATGGGCGGGTTGCTTTACAGAGTAATTGCGCCGGACGGTTTTAGGATTGATTACGGACACGCGGCTAACCACGTGATTGGAACCGCCATTGAATAGGGAAATGCCTTTCGATCTGCGCCCCACGGAGCGCGTCAGTTGTGATGGAACTCGTATATAACAAACCGTCCGTCCACATTGCGCAAAAATACGGTCACGTCGGTGTGGTCGCGGTAATTTTCCGTGCCTCCTCGCATCAATATATGCGTAAACGAAACCGAACAGGAGAAAATGTCATCAGTATAAGCGTAAAAGTCACCGGTTTTCTCGTCCTTAAAGCTGTAGCCATTGTGAGAGCTGGCAACCTTCGGAGCCTCTGACCGCTCCAACCGTTTAAACAGAGTCGATTTCGTGTCAAAGTAGCTGTACAGGCTTGAGATGCCCGCGTCATTCACCGTGTAGGCGGCATACTTTTCAATTGCCGCCAGCACAAACGCGCCGTATTTTTCTTGCAGCGCGTCATCGCTCCGCAAGGCCGCTATGTACAGCTTTTCCGTCTCGCTGTACGTGACCAGGGTTTCCTTGCCGTTTTTGTCCGCGGCGGTAACGAGGGGCACAGCAAGCAGTCCCTCAACCGCGTACCTTTTATACGGTATGCCCGAAACACCCTCCGGCAGGTATCGGCCGCTGTCCTCCGGGATATTTTGCTGGATTAAATATTCATCCGGGAGTTCTATGCCATTGAGGAACACCGTAGTGTCGGATGGCGCTTTTACGGAAACTTTGCCGTTAAAATCCCCATGGATTTCTATTGCCTTTAGCTGATATCGCCGGAAACCCTTTTTGGATTTTTGGTCGCTCTTTGCCAGCGTGAAGGTAGTAAGCTTCATGTCGTCCGCCTGCACGGTGTATTTCACATCGCCTTCAATCCCGCTGGAAACGCTTGTGTAAGTCAGGCTTTTTCCCTCTGAAAGGTTTGAAAGGTAGTCCGCCACTTTCTCTTTGGATTCGAACCGCGAAATGGCACAATCCGCGGTTTCCAGCAGTCCCGTAAAATTGCGCGCGGCAAAAAAATCGTTGTAAATTTCCTCCGCCAAATATTTTGGTTGAACGGCCTCATAATCCGCCAAAATCCCGTTAATAATGGATACACCTATGGTTAAAGCTACAACGGCGGCCAAAATGCAGACAAAATAAATTTTCAAAAACCGGGGAATTTTCAGGCGCTTTGCGCGGCGGCCATTTTCTCTGACTGGCATAATCTTCTCCCATTATTCCGGCGATACAACAAAAAATGTCGGGATGGTGCGGATTGAAGTGAATGCCTTGTATTTATTCACCAATCCCTTTAGCTGGTAACTGTCCAGCTGACTTTTGTCCTGGCCGTATTTGTCAAACCAGTCCTTGTAATACATCATGGTGGAGGAACCGCCGTCTAGTTTTAAGGCGTTTATTACGCCGAGTTCCAGCATAATGTTCAGCACATCGTTGTGCGTGGCGCCCAGACTGCTTGCGGAGCGTCCATCCGTCACCAGCAAAATCACAGCGCCGTCCGCACGCTGTCCGATTGCTGTACGCTGCGCGGTGCCCAGGTTACTGTCCGCGCGGTACAGTTTCATCTGACCATTTTCACTGCTCATTAACGCGTTGCCGTTTTGGAAACAGACGGAATCACGGATTCCCAACCGCTCCGCGCGCTCCCGGGTCATAGATTCCGATACCACAAGCCGGTCGTCCTTGTCAAAGCCGCAAAAGGAGCGCGTGAGCCCATCGTCCCACACCTTTTTTCCGAAAGAATACGTCAGTCCCACCGGGCGGTTCCCGTTACCGTGACCGCCGTTGTCGGGGAATTCTCCGCCGTTAATAGCCGCCGTAAAGTTATATTTCTGCGCGGCGCTGAAGATAGTTATGCCCACCGACGAATTGCCGAAATTCTCCGACGACACACCCACATGAACACGCTTGGGATCTTTTACGATTAATATGTACGCCTTAAAGGTGGTGCCCTTAATAATTCGGAACTGTAAGCCGTCTTTGGCATCCGCCCATTCGTCCGTAGGTACCGCCGAGCCGGTCAGCGCGACGGTGAGACTTTCATTATTTTCCAGCGAGACAACCTCTTCCTGAACGGTTTCGCTGTCCGCGATAATCTGATTCACGGTAACATCGGGCAAAAACATCCGCGGCACCCATTTGGTGGCGCTCGCTTGATACAGGGACAGTACCGCCTGATTTCGCGCGGTAACGCTGGGTCCGTTGAATACAGCGTTGCATAACGCAAACACGGCGGCTACAACCAACGCAAGCACCGTGACAAAGACAAGCGCGCAACGCCTTACGATTCTGACAACGCGTCCCTTGCGGGGCGCGCGCTTCCGGTTCAACGCCAATCACCCCAATCCTACAATTACGCGTTCGGAATTTTCTCATTTTGCGTCGAATTTCATTTTCATGCGCCTTAGCGCTTGTGTTACCTGTCCCCAAATACCCACTCGCGCTGAAGCCTGAACGAGGCCAAAAACAGCGCTGTATCAATGATTATCTTAAACAGCAACACCAACAACCCCGAGCTGCTTCCGGCAAACAGCGTCAGAAGTTTTACGGCGCCAACCGACACGGCCATGATGAATGCCGCCACTATATAATATTTAATAACAGTACTTTTTATATCTCTGTTGACGGTGAAAACCGCGTTTTTGTTAATGATGAAGTTGGTTGCGGAGGAAATAATCCGCGCCGCAACAAACGCGGTAACCAATGCCATGTCTGGGTTTGCCGTAACCTTTCCCATCGTAAAGAGTAAAAGCGCAAAAGCGGCATTATCAATCAGCGCGGAAAAAATGGAGTTTGCTATGAACTTTAAGATAAGCGCATAAATTCTCACGGAATCCCGCACGGTGCGAAAATGGGAGGTGTGCCCCGTCTCTTCATATACCGTCGCTATTTTTTCTTCCTTATAAGGAACATGGCGGGCTTTTATTTCAAGCAACATATTGGTTTCATATTCGAACCGGTCACCTTTCGTTTTCAGGAAGGCATCCAAATACCGGCGCGGAATCGCCCGCAAGCCCGTTTGCGTGTCCGAAAGCTTTAAGCCGCAAAACACCCGGAATACCAGACAGGTAATTCTGTTGCCAAAAAAACTCCGTAAGGGTACATTCCCTGCCGAAAAATCCCGCACACCCAAAATGACCGGCGCGCCATCCGCCCCGCTTTCCACCAAAAGTGAAAGCCGGCATACATCCTCCGGTGTGTGCTGACCGTCCCCGTCCACGGTGACAACACCCGAAGAATTCGGGCGGTTTTCCAAAATATAAAAAAACGCGGTTTTCAGAGCCGCGCCTTTCCCGCAGTTTACTTCGTGGGTTAGAACGGTAACGCATGGGTCTGTGTCAAACGCGCTGAAGGTTTGCGCGTACTCAGGGGCGCTTCCATCGTCAACGACCACAATATCGCGAAAGCCCGCGTCTTCAAGCCCCGCGACGACAGATAAGAGCTTTTCGTCAGGGTTCAAAGATGGTATGGCCACCGTAACGGGGGGCATAGCAACAACTCGCTTGTCCGACAATATTGTGTGATAAGTCAGTCTAACAAACATTACAAAAAAAATCAAGAAAAAAATCATTACAAAATCGTAATCAAAAAATTGACAAATCCGCCTGAGCGTGTTAAACTTACTGCAAAACGATTAAAGCAAAGGGGAACAGTTCAAGCATGGCAAAGATTGAAGGGTTCCGGGCGCTGCGCTTTACTAAGTCCGCCGGAGCGATTGATGCGCTGGTCTGCCCGCCCTATGACGTTATCTCGGAGAACCAGCGATACGCGCTTTTGGAACGGGCCGCGCACAACATTGTCCGGCTGGAATTGCCCCGAGACGGTGAAGACCCGTACCGGGAAGCGGCAAAAATTTTGATTAACTGGCAAAATGACGGCATTTTAGCCTGTGACGGGCAGCCGGGTTTGTATATCTGCGAGGAAGAATTTGCCAATGACGGCGTTATCATGCGGATAAACGGAATGATTGCGCGGGTGGGGTTGGAGGAGCAGAGCAGCGGTGTTATCCTGCCGCATGAGGAAACGCTTTCCAAAGCAAAAACCGATCGCCTTAACCTGATGAAAGCGACCGGCTGCAACTTTTCGCAAATTTACTCGTTATACATGGATGATGGTTCCACGCGGGATAGCGTGACGAAAATTTTGGCACGCCAACCGGATGTTGCCTTTGAGGGCGGCGATGGCGTAAC
>JAISRF010000218.1 GCA_031273775.1 Oscillospiraceae bacterium | reverse complement strand
GTGGACATCCGCCTTTACCGCGTCATTTACGAAGCGATTGAGGAAATCGAATCCGCTATGAAGGGTATGCTCGCCCCCAAATTCAGAGAGGCTCAGCTCGGCAGAATTGAAGTCCGTCAGGTGTACAAAATTTCCAGCATCGGAACCATTGCCGGCTGCTACGTTACCGAGGGCAAGGTTACCCGCGCCGCGGAAATCCGCGTGGTGCGTGACGGCATTGTGGTTGCGGAGGATAAAATTGATTCGCTCCGCCGCTTCAAGGACGATGTGAAAGAAGTTGCGCAAGGGTACGAATGCGGCATTGGCCTTGTGAAGTTTAACGACATAAAAGAGAGCGATATTCTTGAAGCCTTTATCATTGAGGAATACCGGCCTGATTGAGTTGAGAGTTGAGAATTGAAAGTTACGTGAGGCGCGATTAAACGCGGGCTTGGGGCTTTTATAAAAATCCCTTGTTGGTATGGATTGCGGTTGTGCGGCAGGAGCCGGAAGTAAAATAAGGGAGTACAAAAACATGGCTGGACACAGGCTTGAACGCGTTACCGAGGACGCGCACCGTGAAATTGCGGATATTCTGCGTGAAATGAAGGATCCGCGTGTTAACGGGATGATTACTGTGGTAAAGGTGAACGTTTCGGGCGATTTGTCCATCGTTACCGTTTATATCAGTGCGCTTTCGGGGATTGAAGCGGCCAAAGAGGCGGTTGCGGTTTTAAAAAAAGCTGGCGGATTCGTCCGCACGGAATTAGGAAAACGGCTTAAAATACGCAAAACCCCGGAACTCCGCTTCGTGGCGGACGATTCTATTTTACTCAGCGCCAAGATTGCCCAAATTATGAAAAGTGAGGATTTTTCCCGGAATGACGGTGAATGAAGCAGCGCAATTTTTGTTGTGCCGCGACCGATTCGCGGTGCTGATTCACGATAACCCCGACGGCGACGCGGTGGGCGCGGGCTACGCCTTGTGCCTTGCGCTTTGGGGGCTTGGCAAAAGCGCTGTCGTTTTCTGCGGCGACCCCGTGCCCAGGCGGTACAGTTATTTCACCGCCGCGCTCCCGGAGCAGTCCTTCATCCCGGAGACCATATTGAGCGCAGACGTGGCTTCCATGGGGTTGCTGGGCGACCGTATTAAGGAATATGCCACACATGTGGATTTGTGCATAGACCATCATCCGTCCAACACGGGGTATGCCGCCCAAACTTTGCTGGATTCCGGCGCGGCGGCCGCCTGTGAAATTGTGTATGCCGTGATTAAAAAGATGGGGGCAAAAATTACAAACCCCATTGCCCAGGCGCTTTACACCGGAATTTCCACGGACACCGGCTGCTTCAAATTTTCCAATACAACTTACCAAAGCCATGCTATAACCGCCCGGCTTATGCGAACCGGCATTGATACGGCGGAAATAAACCGCCTTATGTTTGAAACCAAGACCCGCGGGCGTGTGGAAATCGAACGGCAGATTCTCAACAGGATTGAATATTATTTCGGCGGGCGGTGCGCCGTCATCGCCGTCACGCTGGAAATGCTGGAAAAAACGGGCGCGGCTCAGGACGAGCTGGACGGGTTAACCGCGCTACCGCGCATGATTGAGGGCGTGATTGCCGGGGTTACGCTCCGCGAAAAAGAAGGCGGCCGGGTAAAGGCTTCCGTGCGTACACGCAAGCCGCTGGACAGCAGTAAAATCTGCGGACGCTTAGGCGGGGGAGGGCACAAGTTCGCCGCCGGCTGTGAGATTTCAGGCAGCCTGGCGGAAGCGAAAGCGAAGGTTCTGGCAATAATAGAGAGGGAAATCGGTTAACATAATGCTTAGTAGGTGAATACGGGTTCTGATTTGGAGGCGCGGAAAATGCATAAATTCAATATAACCGGTTTGTGTGTGCCGCATATGCATTATATGGCGGACACATCGAAAAAAATCAGCCAAATTTCCGCCATGGTGGACGAGGGACTGTATTTTACCATCAACCGGGCGCGCCAGTACGGCAAAACTACTACGTTTTCATCTCTGCGCAGAAAATTATCGGATAAATATCTTGTGATTAAAACAAGCTTTGAAGGAGTCGGTGATGAGCCGTTTGCTTCTGATAAAAATTTTTGCGCAATGTTCGCCGATAACATCTGTGAAGCGCTTGAAGCAACAGGAGCGGACGGAGAGTTAATATCTTTATGGACTGCCGATATTCCTCGGGACATGAAGCAACTCGGAAAACGCGTCACATCTTTTTGTGAGAAAAGTTCAAAACCGGTTGTAATGATGATTGACGAGATTGACAAAACCGCCGATAACCAGGTGTTTTTAAACTTTTTGGGGTTGTTGCGTGACAAATATCTCCGTCGAAACGATGGAGATGACTGTACTTTTCGGAGTGTGATTCTGGCTGGAGTGTCGGATATAAAGAACTTACGGCGCAGAATCACGGGAGAAGAAATCCTTAACGCCAGAGGCGAACGTGTTTTCAATTCGCCGTGGAATATCGCCGCGGATTTCAAAGTGGATATGTCGTTTAACCCCGCGGAAATTTTCGCCATGCTCAATGAGTACGAGAGTGATTATCACACTGGCATGGACGCCCGCAAAATATCGGAAGAGCTTTACCGTTACACCAACGGTTACCCGTTTCTGGTGTCCAAATTGTGTAAAACAATTGATGAAGACTTGAGTAAAGACTGGTCTGTTAAAGGCATTAAGCAGGCGGTGAAGTTACTGCTCAGCGAAAGAAGTACACTGCTTGACGATGTGATTAAAAACCTCAAAAATAATCCGAAACTGCGTGATTTAGTCTATCAAATCCTGATTGGCGGTGAAGATATTCCGTTTTCTCCCTCGCAGTCTGAAATTGAGTTGGGCGCTATGTATGGGATTTTGGTCAATTACAACGGCAAAACAGCGGTTGCAAACGAGGTGTTTGAACAATATATACTGGATTACTTTGTGGTTGACCTAAAAGTCAAAACAAAAACAGCCAGCGTGGTTGTCAGCTCGCAGGTGATAGAAAACGGCAGGTTGAATATGCAGCTGTGCCTTGAAAAGTTCGGGCGGCATTATTACGAAATGTTTGATGAGCGGGAACTGAAATTTTCGGAACGTAACGGACGGCTTTTGTTTTTGACGTATTTGAAAGCGTTTATTAACGGGAAAGGGTTTTGCCATATTGAACCCGGAACCCGTAATGCCTTGCGTATGGACTTGGTGGTAGATTACGGAGAAGATCAGTTTATTGTAGAGTTGAAGCTTTGGCGCGGCGAAAAGCTACATAGCGATGCGTACGCGCAACTTTGGAATTACCTGGATGCCAAAAACGAGAACGAAGGGTATTTACTCACATTCGACTTCCGCAAAAGAGACAAAACGCAAAAAGCCGAATGGGTGCGGTTCAACGGCAAACGGATATTTGACGTGATGGTATAGGTCTCCGCGGAGCGCGTTAAGACAGGTCTGTTAAATGTCGCAGCATGTCCGCTGATTGCAAAATTTCCTCCGTTTTCGAAAACGCTTCTCGGTACACTTCCAGTACCAAATCGCCGCTGTAGTCAAAGGCTTTCAGACGGCCAAACAACCGGCGAAAATCAAACTCGCCCTGCCCGGGCAACAGGCAATCATTTTTACCGCTGTGGTCGCTAAGGTGGACATGGCGGATCTTTTTGCCCATGGCGTCCAGGATTTCAAATGGGTCGTACCCTGCCCGCACAGCTTGCTTCACATCAAACACAAACTCCGCGTTATCGCCGAGCGCGTGCCGGTAACTGCGCAGGAACGCGGGTGTCTCTCCGCGAAATTTATTTACGTTTTCCTGCAAAACCTGTACGCCAAAAGGCTTGGAAGCTTCGCACAGTGTGTTGACGCGCTCAAAAAACATGCTGTCTTCAATCTCTGAAAGCGCCTTGTCCCCGTGGAGAATGACATACTTCGCGTTAAGCGCCGCCGCAGCCTCAAAATACCGGCGGTACAACTCCAGCCCGTCCGAAAACCGGCGTTCATAACGGGAAAACAGTAAATAAGGCTCATAACCGGAGGTGAACGGGTGAATCGCCGTTACTTTACCGCCGGTTTGTGACAATAATTCAACCAGCCCGCCAATAAAGGCCGGTTCCAGCTCACAGCGGGAATTAAAGAAAATTTCCGTTGTTTTTACGTTGTTTTTCAAGAGCTCCGCCAGCGCCTGTTCGGTTACAAGCGGGTAAAAGCAGGAAGTCGAGATCCCTATACTCATATTATCAACATCCCAATCTCTTCCTTATTTTCCAGCAATGTAGCGGTTGAATACGGCGGTAAAAGCTGATATGCTGTCATTGTCACCGAAAAGCGCGAAAACATAAAAATTTAAAGGGGCAAATACATAATGCAAAAAGTAAAAAATTGCTGCCGGCAAGCGGCGGAATATGTGAACGGACTGTGCGGATTCTCCGCTCATGTGCTGGCATTTTTTGCGGAAATCGCGTGTGTTTTACTGTTGCTTGCGCTGATTTTGGGAGAATTCGGCGGCGGAACCCATAGCGCCGCGCTGATTGACGAAGCTGCGAAAGCCTGCGCTCAAAGCGGAATGGGGCTTTTTGCAGGGGGGATTGCGCTTGCGCTGATTTCCGATGTGATTGCAAAATACGACCTGAAAAGTGATGAATAATCAGTAATACCGGCGGATGGACACTAATCGCGATGTGTAGTATTCTTCACTCAGGGCGTTAATGCCCAGACCGCTGTTGGCGACGGAGGAATGGATAAATTTTCCGTCGCCGACATATATACCGGTGTGCGAAATGCCTTTTTTGTCAGTGTTTTTGCTGAAAAATACCAAATCTCCGGGGAGCGCCTCATCAAAAGATATTTTCTTTCCCTCTTTCGACTGAGGCTCGGCGTCACGGGGAAGAGTGATCCCGTTCATGCGGTAGGAAATATAGGTCAGGCCGGAACAGTCTATGCCGTTTATGCTCACTCCGCCCCAGAGATATTTCGCGCCCGTGAAAAGCTTCGCTGTTTCCGCAATTTTGTTGCCGTCGCCGCCCCACTGCGCTTTTTCGCCGGCGATTTCCTTGATGTCCGCGGCGGAAACGGAGCCAGTACCTCCGGTGGGCAGGTTGGCTTCGAACCGTCCGTCCTCCAAAAACCGTCCGTACAATTCAGCTCCCATGGGCGCCTGGCGTTCAGCGCCGCTGCCGTCCGCGATGTTTGCCATGGTTTTCGTCACAACAACGTGCCTGTCACCCGCAAGACTTGCGGTGGAATAGGTCACGTGGTTTTCTTTTATATAACCGGTGTAGCCGTCCGTTACCGTGACGTAAAGGAACGAACCGGATTTGAATTTTACGGTCACAGGCTGATTGTACAGCGCCTGCGTGTCCAGCGTGGAGGCGGTGTCCGCCTTGCGGTAAAGGGGGCAAACGGCGGAGGTTACCACGGCGGAGGCGGGCAGGTCAGGAAGCGTGAAAGCGGCTGATGAAGCCGCCTTTGATGCCGATGAAGGCGCTTTCGACTGTGCAACTGAAGATGGCGCGGCGACCCGGGAGGAAGCATCCTCAAGTGAGCTTTCTTCCTCCGATGAAGTTTCTGTGCTTTTCGAGGATATGTCCTCTGCCTCCGATTCCACGCTGACCGACGAGGAACCCTCCTCCGGTTCAAGGATGTGATTTGCGCAGCCGGAAAACAGCGTGAGCAGAGTTAAAGCGAGGGTGAATGAACGAAATTTCAACTGACAACCCCATTTATGAACCTGTATTCACCGGTTAATTTGAGTTTCGCGCAGTGTGCGGCGCAATGTTTCCGACATTTCAGAAGTACGGTAACGAAACCGTAATTACCGTGCCGCCATCCCGGTTACTTTGTAAAGTGATCTTTCCGCCGTAAATATTCACAATGTGTTTTACGATAGACAACCCCAGACCGGTTCCGCCTATTTTTTTGTCTCTGCCGTAATCCACTCTGAAAAACCGTTCAAAAACTCTTGCCTGATATTCGGGCGGGATGCCGATACCGGTGTCCTCTACAGTGAGGACAGCATGATTTTTTTCGGCTTTTAAAGAGATAGTGACTTTTCCGTCCGGCTTGTTGTACTTGACGGCGTTTTCGATTAAGTTGACGCAAAGCTCATATATCTGCCGTTGATCCGCTCGATAAAAAATTTGATCCAGATCCATATTTATTTCAATGGCGGTGCCGTCATAAACCGGCGAAACAGCGCTTACTGCCTCCCGGATAACCTCGCTGAAATTAACGTCCGTGTATTCACGCCGCGCGCCGTTTGATTCCAGCTTTGAGATGGTTAATATATCGCCAATCAGCTCTGACATCCTTTTGGCTTCGGTTTCGATCCGGCTCATGATTGCGGTTCTTTCACGTTCACTTTTCACCATGTCCTTGTTCAGCATTTCAGAAAAACCGAGAATGGATGTAATTGGTGTTTTCAGTTCGTGTGAGGCGTTGGAAAAGAAATCACGTTTTTGCTGCTCTAACTGCTTTTCGGCAGTCATATCCACGATGAGCATGGTTGCGCCGGTTTCGGATTCCGTTGTGATCGATGGTGATATATATATATTGGCAATCAGGCCTTCCTTTAATTTCAAATCGAACATGGAGGAACGACCGTCATTAAGCGCCGAACGGACAGCGCTTATTATGCTCTGATTCCTTGTTAAATGATAGATACTTTCAAGGCCAATATTGTTTTTACAGGAGAAAAATCCCCGCGCGCTGTTGTTGCAAAGCAGAATATTCATATCGCCGTCTAACAAAATAAAGCCTTCGGCCATGTTGGAAAGAATATAATCAACCTTTTCGCGCTCGCCTTGAAGCTTTGTATTGGAATCGGTTATTTTTTGCAAAAGCTCAAACAGGGTATTCATCATCTTGTCAATTTCATAATACGGGCTTTTATAATCCGGGAGCTTTTCGTATTCGCGCGCCGATAACGCGTCAACCACCTTTTCGAAGGGATTGATGACCGATTTTGTAAACCTGCTTGCCAAAAACAGGGACAAAATAAACGCGGCCAGTACGGCGGTAAGGATGGCGGGTATCTGAGTGATCAGGTTTTGGGGGAATCCGGAATAGCCATACGCGAGCCGTATAATATTCCCGTCTTCTGTTTTAACAGACGCGTAGATAAACCTTTCGCCCAAAGTAGAGCTGGCTCTCACGGCGATCGTTACGCTGCCGGAATCGGCGTTTTTTATTTCCTCCCGGTTGGCGTGGTTTTCCATGTTTCCGGCATCCGCTTCGGAATCCGCCAGCACTGTGCCGTCAGGCCGGACGATGGTAACGCGGTTGTTTCCCGCCGATTTGGATAACGCGTAAACGTCACGGTTATATTTATAATTTTCCGCCGTCGATAAAGTTAGTTTGGTCAGCCATTCCTTTGCCTGATTTTGGGTGTAGACGGCGTAAAGCATAGCGGATATCAGGCTGCAAATGAGTATGGCCGCAAAGGTCAGAATCACCAGCCGGTAATAAATGGCTTTTTTCATCAACTCAGCCTCCCTGATTCATAGACGCGCTTGTTATATGGACGCTTTTGTATACGGGTCAAGCGGATGGTCGTGTTCATTCAGCGAATAAGCGATGTTGGTGGCATGGTCGGCGACACGCTCTAAATTGGATACCACCCGCACAAACACAACGCCCTGTTCCGCGCTGTATTCCCCCGCGGTCAGTCCCTCTATATTCCTGCGCCGCAGCCGCAACTTCGTTTCGTCCACCTGTTTTTCCTTTACTTCAATTTCGTCCGCTTTGGACTGCTCATATTTCTGCCGCCCGAACATATCCAGCGCCAAATCGAACATCTCCGTTGCGTCTTTGCCCATGCGGTTGATTTCTTCCAGCTGATCGGGCATAAGCTCGAAGCGGTAGGTCAGGCAGTGGATAACGTCATCTGCGATGTTCTCAGCGTGGTCGCCGATGCGCTCCAAATCATTAATCACGTGGTATAGCGCGCTCACCATGCGGACATCGCGCGGCTCTAAATCCAGTGTGTTGATTTTCACCAGATAAGCTGTGATTGCGTGGTTCAAAAAATTGATAAGCTTTTCGCGGGCATAAACCTCCCTGGCCAGTTCCTGGTTATGCGTACCCAGCGCCCGAAGCGAGGTTTCCAGATTTGCCTTTACCGTATCGGCCATCCGTATGACCTCGCGCAGAACCTGAGCGGCGGCAATCATGGGGGTTTTCAGCGTGTTGTCGTCCAAATATTTCAGCTTCATCTCACCTGAATCCTTGTCTTGCCCCGGCACGATTTTACCGGAGAGCTTCACCAGCAGATTTCCGAACGGGAACAACATGACAGTGGTGGTAACGTTGAAGACCAGGTGGGTTAGAGCAATCCGCACTGAGGGATTGTCCGTGAGACTTTCAATGAAATCGGAGAAAAACGGCATTCCCGCCGACATGCTGACCCAAATCAGCATCACGAAAATGACGGTGCCGATTAAGTTGAACAGCAGGTGGATAACGGCGGCGCGTTTAGCGTTTTTATTTGTACCCAGGCTTGCCAAAAGCGCGGTGACGCAGGTGCCGATATTCTGCCCGAACAAAACGAACATGGAGGTGCGGTAATCGACAATCCCCTGCATGGCCAGCGTTTGCAAAATCGCAACGCTCGCCGAGGAACTTTGAACCACCGTCGTGACCAGCATTCCCGCCAGCACGCCCAAAATGGGATTTTTG
>JAISRF010000138.1 GCA_031273775.1 Oscillospiraceae bacterium | reverse complement strand
TATAATCCAAAGGCTCCGGTAAGTGAAACGATTAAAAAGGTGTTTGACCCCAAAGCGCTGGTCGTTGATATGTTTACCGGCGGCGCCGGAGCCGCCCTCGCATTCGGGACTAATGAGTTGGCGAATTTTGTCGGAAGCAAAAGCGCGGCTCCGGCTGTGACAGCGGTGCCACATGGAAATAGCGCGCAAAGCACTAAACCCCAGCATGGATATGAAATATATGATACCAATCTTCCGGCCGATAAAAATGTTGTAAAGACAGGCATAAGCGGACAGCCGTTAAACAAGAACGGAACATCACCAAGAGCAAATTCGCAGGTGAATGCATGGAATAAACTTGAGGGTAATGGTCGTTATGCCGCAAGGGTAGTAGAAACTGGCATGCCAAACAGAGCTGATGCACTTGCTTGGGAGCGCAAAAATGCATTTAGGCTTTATGGCGAAGAACAACCAATGAGCAAACATCAAATTCCTTAAAATACGAATAAATGCTAAGAAATGAGGGCAGAGTATGAGATTGGTTGACTTTGGCTTATATTTACACCATGTTTTAGATGAAAACAACAAATCGTTGATTATGACTGAAAACGGTCTTATTCGTTATGAAAATGCCACACCGGAAAAACAGAAAAACTGGCAAGACAAATGTAGCAAATTTCTTTTTGAAACAAGGTGTATGTGCTCATTTTTTAAAAGAGTTCTTGGTCATATTGACACCAGCAATTGCAAAAAAATAAATGTTTTTTGTGTGCCGGAATTACGTGGAAGAGATATCTTAATATTCCATGATGGATTTATTGAAGTACATATTAAATTCGATAACCATGATTATAATTCTTTTTCACAGCTTGACGATTTGGGCAAGAAGAAAATGGCGCTTGAATTATTGATGGAAGGAATCAAAAAAGTCGCAGCAGACCAAAATTGGGACATGAAGCCATTTGAGCGAAAATATGCGGCAATAGTAGAAGCCGGATATGTAAATGAGTGGGTATGGAAAAAGACTGCCAGAAGCCCGGATAAAAAATACACCGCGAAAGTGTTGTGCCAACACGAAGTCAAAAAAATTGACGGTTTCATTGTTGTTACTGATAAAAAAAACGATGAAATTTACAGAAAAAAACTTATAACAGAAAAGCCGAATGAATTTATATTTATGTGTCATTTAGGTGAAATCAGGTGGCTGGACAATCAAAAGGTTTCCCTTTTGAATACTTTCAAAGCTGAACATGAACTTGGAAAATTCACTGACGAAAATTGGGCAAGGGAACATTTTGATTACAGAGAGTGGATAGTAGATATTGAGGACGCAGAAGCACCTGTGACTTTAATTGAATCTTTGGCCATCTATGATACTCATGGGAATCGAAAACCATAAGAGAAGCTCCATATTCCAAAAATTACAAATAAAGGGGAAATATCAATAAACCGTTTTATTGTGGAAATTATAGTTGGTGTATTGGTGGGCGCATTTTTCGGCGGGCTAATTGGATTGGTTAATAATATTCGATACATAATGAAAAAGAAAAAGCAACCCGATAATCCAGAAGTAATACCGCCTCATAAACGCGTAAATCCGACAGCGCGAATTTATGGTTCACTTGCTATTATGGCGGTCGCAGTCGGCGCAGTAAGCATACTATTTGTTTTGCCGCTTAGGAGCGAACCAAAGGATAAAGAGTTTTCAAAAGCGGGCATGACAATCACGCTGACGGATGATTTTCTTGACAAAGACATGGTGGCTTATGCCGCCTATTATGAGTCGCCAACCGCTCTTGTTTGTGTAACGAAAGAAGACTTCTCCATCTTTGAGCAAGCCGGAATCTCAACCGACATTTCGTTGGCAGAATATGCCGATTTGGTAATGGAAGCGAATAAACACGATACTGCGTTCAAAGAAAAGGACGGGCTTACTTGTTTTGAGTTTGACAGCGCAAAAAGCGGGCATAATTACTCATATTTTGTGGCTGTTTTCCGTGGCAGTGACGCTTATTGGGTGGTTCAATTTGGCTGTGACGCGGAAAGCTATAATGCTCTTTCAGAGGACTTTATAAAATGGGCAAAATCCGTTAAGGTATAGCCCGTAAGCAAAAACAGCGTATTTCATTCAAAAATCGGGAGGAACAAAAATGTTGAATTTTCTCAAGGTCAGGCGCAAGAGGTTCATCGCTTTGGTCATTGCTTTTGCCATTGCGGCGGCGACCCTTGGCGTTTACATCAATCACAGGCCCGGCACGAACAGCACGCTTGACGCGCAAGCACAGCCGCAAGAGCTTTCCCCTATTGTGGCGGAAGACATCACCCGCCGCGGCGAGTATGAAAAGCATTTTGTGCGTCAAGACGGAAGCTACGCCGCCGCGCCATACGCCCATGCGGTACATTATCTTTCCAACGGAGAATGGCAGGAGTACGACAACACGCTGGAAGAGGTTGACGGGCAGGACGGAGCTGTTTTGAGCAACCGCGACAATCCCGTTAGCATGAGCTTCGCCGCAGAAACCTCCGGTTTCTTGCAGACCTCGGGTCTGTTGCAGCCCGAAAACAGCCTGGTTGCGGTAGAGCAGGATGGGTACGGCCTGTCGTGGAATGTTTTTGCCGTGCAAGCCGGCGGGAACGGTGAGCTTACCCCAATTAAATCCGGCGTGTCGCCTGAGATTATTAAAGCCGATACAACAGGACTTTCCGGCGATGCGCTCAGGACGGCGGTCACCAAGAACCGGTCGGAACTTGTCTATCGTGGTGTATTCGGCAAAGATATTGATATCAGATATACGCTTTTTCCCTCAAAGGTTAAAGAGGACTTTGTGGTAAAATCGAAAAATGACATCGTTTCATATGTGACAAAAATCAACGTGAACAAGCTCACCCCGGTATTGCTGAATGATAACAGCGTTTCTTTTAACGACACAGACGGAACGGAAGTTTTTACCATGCCCGCCCCGTACATGACCGATTCGGCGGACGAATACTCCGGCGACATTGCCGTGTCGCTGGAGAAATCCGGCGAAGGTGAATACACGCTGACCTTAACGCCGGACAGCGGGTGGCTGAATGACCCGCAGAGAGTTTACCCGGTAATCATTGACCCTACGGTAACCTCCGACAATTCCGCCCTTAATGTTATCGACACCTATACACATCCCGGCGATACGGCCATGCAACACCGGCTGGAATATTTTCTGCGTTTTGGTAACCGGTCGGGGGAAATCAACCGCGTATACATCAAGCACGCCACATTACCGAATATACCGGCCAATACAACCATTACAAGTG
>JAISRF010000137.1 GCA_031273775.1 Oscillospiraceae bacterium | reverse complement strand
CAGCCAAGGTGTTTCACAACGCCAGCCCCGCGCGGGAATTTACCGCTGTACGCGCTTACCTTGACGAACACACCGGCAAAGAGGAAACCGAAATACTCCGCTCCTACGCGGCGGGGCTTCTTTGCCACTATGCTTTGGATTCCGCCGCGCACCCATTTGTTTACGCATCTGTAGATTATTTTCTCGCGAAAAAAATACTGAAAGCACATTCTGCCGTTGCGCACAACGCTATTGAATATGGGTTGGATGTGGAGATATTGTTCCAAAAATTTAGAGTACGCCCGCATATGTTCCCGCCGCGGTATTTATTTTCCGAAGAACCGCGGCTACTTGAAATTCAAGCCGGGCTGATGAAGCACACGCTGGCACAAATCGCCGGGGTAATGGTGAAGCGGAAAAAAATAATAGAAGCCTACCGTGATACCGCGCGGGTGTGCCGGTTTTTTCATGACCCTCATTACCGGAAACGTCGGGTTTTCCACGCGCTGGAACGCCCGGTCGGGGCGAATTTGGCGGTTTCCTCCCTGATTTACCCTAAAGAGCTGCCGGATGGTTTGGATTTTGCCAACAGACAGGGCAGGGAATGGGTCGAGGGCAGGCAGGAGAGCTTTTTCGAAATTTATGAAAATGCTGTCCAATCCGCCGCGGACTTGATGGCCGCCTTTTTCGCGGGTCGGGAGCTTTCCGGTTTAACGCTTCCGAATTATAAAGGGATAACCGTGTAATTTAAGTAATCTGGTCAGAGCGAATGACTGATGCCGGGTATTGTCTGCCTTGCGCCGGTTCGTATTTCTCGCATCATGTCATCAGCCCATACTTCACTTTAATTCTGTCTAACTTTTCGAGCATTGGCCGGGCGGATATACTTAAAAACACCACCGTTGCCAGCGCGTGAACCAAATCAAAGGGGATTCCCTGTAAATACGCCGCCAAAAACATAGGCAGCGTGGGCTTGCTTTGATAGGTCAGCACAAAAGACGGGTTCATCAAGCCGCCGTAGATGATAAAAGTCGCAAGGCCGCCGAATACGCACAGAGCGGATTTACTTCGCGGCAGTATCCCTTTTTTGAACAGAACCCCCGCCAAAAAACCGATTAAGCCAAAGGCAAACATCTGCCAAGGCGTCCACGAACCCTGCCCGAAAAACATATTGCTCACAAAGCCGGTCATTGCGCCTACCAAAAAGCCCGTCTCGCCGCCGAAAGCCACGCCCGCGATGATCACCACCGCCACCACCGGCTTGAATTGGGGGAGCATAAAAAAGGCGGTGCGTCCGGCCACGCCGATGGCGCAGAGGACGGCGATAATCACCAATTCCCGCGCCTGTGGCTTGCGTCGCTCGAACACAAAAAAAAACGGGAGCATGGTTTCCAGGATAATCAGCAGGGAGATAAAGTAAAACTTACGGTCGCCCAAAAAGAAAATGCCGAAATAGATGGTCAGCGGAATGGCAAGCAGTATCATCGCGGTGGCAACTGTGCGTTTTGAGAGCTTGCGATTGCCGGAAGCCGTTTGCACCGCCCATTCCTTTTTGCCGCGCCCATAAGATAGGGCGAGTACGGCGGCAATAACCTCGGCGGCCAACGCCAGCATGAGACCGACATACCGCCACGCCCCGATAGGGTCGGCGGCAAGTTGCGTCGGTTCGTTTCCCATGGAGATAAAGCCGGTAAAACCGTCCCAATGCAGAGCGGCGAAAATGGCGGTGATGATAAATGCTATCCCCGCCGCGCAAAGTGTGCCAATCCGGGGTAGAGTGAGCTTTTTGCTTCCGGTTTGGGCTCGATGATATTTTTGTCTTCTTTCAGCGCGTAAACGCCGCCGTCATCGTCCTCCATTGTCCATTGTCCAATGTCCATTATCAATTGCGGTGTACCGCCCAACGCCCGGATAATATCCTCAGCCGTTACCGCTTGGGGCAGAATGTGCCGCGCCATGCGGTTGGCGGCGCTGGTGTAAAAGCTGTTGCCGCTGAAAAAGGTGCGGGTGACGTTTTCGGTCACGATATTACCGTCAAAAAACAATGCGCAGCGGTCGGCGTATTCGGCGCAAAATTCGAGGTCGTGGCTCACCATTACCACCGCTACGCCCGCCGTCGTCAGATTGCGGAGTATCAGCGCAAATACCGTCTTAAACTCGGCATCCAGCCCCTTCGTCGGCTCGTCCAACAGTAAAATACGAGGTTCCAATAACAACACCTTTGCCAATGCCGCCCACTGCTGTTCCCCGCCAGAAAGATCGT
Organism: Oscillospiraceae bacterium; assembly: GCA_031273775.1. Taxonomy (GTDB): domain Bacteria; phylum Bacillota; class Clostridia; order Oscillospirales; family Acutalibacteraceae; genus JAISRF01. The sequence continues at coordinate 8,649 of JAISRF010000137.1, read as the reverse complement.
ATGGGTGGGAATCCAGCAAGTTTTCCAAATGGCACAGCGCGGCGACATTGCGTAACTTGCCCTGCTTTTCAGTCTTTGACAGCTTGCGGTCAGAAAGGATTTCCAGTAAATCCTCCCGCACGGTTTTTGCCGTAAACAGACTCTGCGGGTTTTGGGGCAGAACGCCGAGCAAGGAGTCAAACAGCTTTTCACCGGGAATTTTATCAAGCGCCTCACCGTTTATTTTCACCTTGCCGCTATAGGGCTTATTCAGCCCGGCAATCAGCGTTAAAGTGGTGGTCTTGCCTGTGCCGTTGCCTCCCAAAATCGCGGTTAGTTCACCGGGATAGGCTTTGAACGAAACGCCTTTTACCACATCCGGCGCGTCCTTCGCGTACTTAAACCACACTTCCTCTAATTCTATGGCTGGGTCGCCGCTATGTGCTTTGCTTTCCATTTCACTAATTATCAATTGTCCATTATCCATTGCTAATTGACTAAGCCATTCCCGTCCGTCTCTCACTGTTACCGGACAAGGCAGATGTTCCGCCCTCCCATTTGTCAATTGCGAAATCCCCGCCCACACGCGCATAGGCACAGGCATGGCGTGAAACATTTTGTGTCCGGCAAAGCGCAGGGCTTCACCCACCTCGGCGGGGCTTCCTTGGGTGATGATTTTGCCGCCGTCCATTACTACGGCGCGACTGGCCAGAGGAAACGCTTCCTCTAATCGGTGTTCAGTCAAAATCACTGTAACGCCCAATTCCCGGTTTATTTTTCCCACGATGGCGAGAAAATCCGCCGCCGCTATGGGGTCAAGCTGGCTGGTGGGTTCGTCGAGGATCAGCACAGAGGGTTGCAACGCCATAACGGAAGCAAGAGCCAAAAGCTGTTTTTGCCCGCCTGAAAGCTCGGTGACATTTTTGTAAAACCACGTCTGAATCCCAAAGAAGCTGGCCATTTCCGCGACGCGCAAGCGAATGGTGGGAGTATCAAAGGCCAATGATTCCAGCCCGAACGCCAATTCATGCCACACCTTATCTGTGACAATAGCGTTTTCCAGCGCCCATGTCACCAGCACAGACAATATTTTAATTCCGTGCTTGGCGCGTTTGAGCAGGCCGCCGTTGGAAATATCCCGCCCCACGCACTTTTGCGCATTGGATATGACTTTAATCTGCGCCGTAAAGCGCGGCACAAACCGCAGGGATATAGATAAAATCAACGACAGCGCGGGAATAATCCGTCCGAACAGATACACAAGCTTATCGCTTGTAATGACGGCGTTAAAACAGCTAAACCACGCAATGACCGTAATCAGCAGAAACGCCGACGATATGCCGTAGAGAATGGATTCCAGCGTTAAAGGGTTGCCGCTGGGCAGATAGGCGAGAATCGTCACGCCTTGATGGGAAAAGGCGGGGTTAATCAGCATTGTCATAATCAGCAAAGGGAGCATATACAGCAAATTGAACCGCACAGCCTTTTTGCCTTTTAGACAGATGGAATATGTCAGAGCGCAGACAAAGGAGAGCGCAAGGCAGACTGGGTGGGTCAAAATCATGGCGCACCCGATGACCAGCGCGAAGTACACAAAATTGATGATGGGGTGCAGGCGTGAAAAGGCATCTTTATTCATCTATTAGCCGTCTCCTGTAGCGTAATAGCCCACGGAACCACACACCGACATTTATCAAAGCGTTTTGAAAAACTCCAGTGTTTTGAAAGCGCATTCTGTCTGAACCAGCAAAAACCGTTCCACAACCCGGCACAGTTCTTCCAGCGTGTTTTGCGGGAGCGAAAAGGAAAACATACGCTCAAACCCGGAAGAGACAATGTGTCGCAAGGCCGCAAGCACACCTTTTGACAGGGGAACCGCGTTTTTTTGTCCTGCGAAACAATTCCGGCACAAAATTCCGCCGTCAAAATCGAATAAAAAATCGTCCTGGTGACCCCCGCATTCCCTGCAGGCGCCCAGTTCCGGCATATACCCCGCGAGAATCAACATTCGCAGTTCCACCGCAGCCTTAATAAGCAACGGAGACCGCTTTTCCTCCGCCAGCAGGTGCAGCGCGTTAAGCGTAAGCCGTAAATATTCATCGGCGTTTTCCTCCTCCGGAGCCAAGTTTTTGGAAAGCTCGCAGAAATACTGCGCCAGCGTGAGCTTTACAATGTCCTCCCGCAGACGGAAAAACACGTTCACAGCCGATGCTTCGTTGACTTTATATGTATCCTTGCCGTGGTACAGGGTAAACTTAGAATAGCACAGAAGGCCGGTGGCGGCGGAATTTTTGTTTTTAAGCCGCAGAGCGCCGTCCGCAAAGGCGGTAATCAAGCCGCGGTCGGGGGTTAAAATGTTAAGCAGGCGGTCGCTCTCGTTAATTCTGCGCTCGCGTACCACAAGCCCGGTTGTGTTGATGAGCAAGGCCGTATTCACCGCCCAATTCTCCGGCTGTTTCCGTGTCCAGTAACGCCCGATATTTTAAATAAAACTTAATTTTTCCGGTTTTTTCAAACTGTTTCCACGCCGTTCGGTAATCCAACATTTTTGTCCCTCCGCGCATATCGTTCTAATTTTAACGTGCGCGGAATCGGGAGGATTATGAATGTAAATCCAATCCAAAATTGTGAATGATTCCCTGACGGTTCCGCCAGTCCTCTTTAACCTTGACCCAGCAGCGCAAGTTTACCTTACAAGAGAAAAACCGCTCTAAATCAAGGCGGGCGGCGGTGGCGGTACGCTTTAACGCGGCTCCGTTTTTACCGATGATGATACCCTTGTGGCTTTCCTTCTCGCAAAAAATAATGGCGTCAATTTCCAGAATTTGACCGTCTTTTGCCGTCCGTTCCTTAAATGTCTCAACCGTCACCGCAATGCCATGCGGAATTTCTTTGTCCAAATTTTGCAATTGCTTTTCCCGGATTATTTCCGCCGCCAGAACACGTTCGGGCTGGTCGGTTAACGTGTCGGCCGCAAAAAAGTGAGAGGAGGGGAGAGCCAGCGACAAAAGCTCTGTTTTCAGCCCGCTTACGCCATCTCCGGTTTTGCAGGAGATAAGAAAAACCGAATTAAAAAGGAACAGCTCGGTATACGCGCCGATTTTCGTGAGCAATTCGGCTTTATCACCAATCAAATCAATCTTGTTGAGCGCGAGAATATATTGGCCGGCGCCTTTTTTAAAGCCTTCAATCATACCTTTTTCGATTTCACCGGGCAAAAACGCGGCGTCAGTAACCAGCACACAAACGTCCGCGTCCTTGATGCCTTCTTTAGCGGCGCGTACCATATGCTCGCCCAACACGGTTCTGGGACTGTGAACGCCGGGAGTGTCCGTAAAAACGAGCTGTGCGCCGTCTTCGGTCAGCACTCCTGTTATCCGGGTTCGGGTGGTTTGCGGTTTTGCGCTGACCATGGAGACCTTCACGCCCAGCAGCGCGTTCAAAAGCGAGGACTTGCCCACGTTGGGACGTCCTGCCAAGGATATAAAGGCGGTTTTGGTTTCGGGTTGATTCAATATGTTTTACCCACTTGCTTAAAAATTCATTTCTTCGGCATGAACACAAAAATCCACGACGGTACCAGAAGTACAATCAGCGCCGCCGGATACAAGGGAAAATTTGCGCAAAAGCGCAAAAACGCCTGCCACCCTTCAGCGCGGCTCAGCAACAGTACACCCACCGCCACGGCAAACAAGGATGCCACCAGCACAGCCCCGGCGGCGGCGTCTTTCGCGGCGCGAGCCAGCATGGAAAAGCCGTGGGCGGTGTGGTCGGTCAGACGTTCCAGCGCGGTGTTGAACAGCTCTCCCGCCAAAACAAGCGCAACCACCACGCACAAAATCGCCCATTCCTCGCGGCTTTGCAGAAAGTGCGGCGCCAGCAGGAACACATAGACGGTCGCAACAATCTGAAACCGCAGGTTGCGCCCGGTTCTGACGCTTTCTGCGATTCCTCTTGCCGCATAAGTAAAACTGCGCAGAAACTTCAATCAAAAGCCCCTTTTGCAGTCAATAATCAACAGTGAACAGCCAAAAGTTACCGATAAATAACGATTAACTATTAACGATTAACTATTAACCAAATTCAGTTGTCCACTTCCAAAACGTAACTTCCCGATCGCGGATAGCCAAGTTCGGTAAGAACCTTTTCTTCTTTTTCTCGCATACGCACGGTTTCCAACCCGTTGTCCACGTGGTCGTAGCCCAGCAGATGCAAAATACCATGCGCGGTCAGATACCCGATCTCCCGTTGAAGCGGATGCCCGTATTCCGATGCCTGCTTGACGGCTCTCGGCACGGAAATTACCACATCGCCTAACTGCTTTGCGCCGGTTTCCGGGTTCACGTCATAATTTCCGTCTTGACACAAGGGAAAAGACAGTACATCGGTCGGAGCGTTAATGCCGCGGTGCTTGGCGTTCAGTTGCGCAATTTGGGCATCGTCCGCAAAGGTAACGCCAACCTCCGCCGAACCTTCAAATTCTGTTTCAAGCAGTATGGCGTGGCAGCAACGCCTTACAAGCATTCGGATTCCAGTGGGAATTTTAAACTCCATTTGATGATTTTGGATGATGACTTTCAGCTTGTCCATTTGTATAACCCTTTCATAATTTTAATATTAGATAATAGAATTTAGATGTTGGAAAGATTTTAGAAAACCGGAAATAAATTCCCGGAATGTACGCCCCAAGCTCCAAAGTCTAATGTCTTTTATTCGCTTCGTATGCACGGACAATATCTTGAACCAACCGGTGGCGAACCACGTCTTTGTCAGTAAAGCGGACGATGGCAATATCATCGATATTTTTCAGAATGCCGATTACATCGGCGAGACCGGAACGCTTACCCTCCGGTAAATCTATCTGAGTTATATCGCCGGTGACCACCATCTTCGAACCGAACCCCAAACGGGTCAGGAACATTTTCATTTGTTCGTTGGTGGTATTTTGTGCCTCGTCCAAAATAATAAAGCTGTCGTCCAGTGTACGCCCGCGCATATAAGCCAGCGGCGCGACTTCAATATTCCCGCGTTCTTGATACCGCTGGAAATTTTCCGCTCCGAGCATGTCGAACAGCGCGTCGTACAGCGGACGTAAATACGGGTCTACCTTGTGCTGCAGATCACCGGGCAAAAAGCCTAACTTTTCGCCTGCCTCCACGGCGGGGCGTGTTAGAATAATCCGGTTTACCTGCCGCGCGCGGAACGTCATGACCGCCATAGCCACCGCTAAATACGTCTTGCCGGTGCCCGCGGGACCTACCCCCAAAGTGACGGTATTATCAGAAATGGCTTCCGTATATTTTTTCTGCCCAAGCGTTTTAGGCTTTACCGGTCTGCCTTTAGAGGTGATGCAAATGCAGTCGTTGTCGGCAAGTAAGGCAGCGCCCTGCTCGTCCCCTTCCGCCACAAGCGAAAACACATAGCGGATGGTTTGTTCGTTCAGGGTTTCGCCGCGGTTTAACATGAGAAGCAACGCATTGACCGCCCGAGTTGCCCACACGACATTTTCCGGTTCTCCGGATATTTTAAGTTCGCTGCCGCGCATATTCACGGTAACAGAATAGTGTTTTTCGATGAGTTTAATGTTCTCATCAAAACTCCCAAACAAGCCCACCGCCTGCTCCATGCGGTCGATATTTACGGTCTGCTCAAACAAATCGGATATTTTCCTTTATTTTTTATATTATATTGACAACTATTAAAAATCATAAGTATCAATTTGATTATCTTTCCATATAATTTTACCTCAAACTCCGCCATTAGTCAAGATCAATTCTTCCACAGCAATATTCTCTCTGCAAATGGTTTTTATGGTAATTTTGACGCCTTTTTCTGTCGACTCGACGATTTCCTCGCGGGAAACGACTTCCGCTCCATCTAATTCGTATTCTTCCCACTCTGAGATTTCCTCTCGAGCTTGCGCGGTGACGGCAACTTCATCAAAGGTTACAGCCTGGGTCTGGGTTTCATAAAAAATGGCGGTTGTCAAGTTTACGGGTAGATTTACCCCGCCGATTACGACGCTGTGTTCCGCGATTTCGCGTTCTACCGGTACCTTAATACTGCCCAAATAAAGCGGGATCTTCAGGTTCAAAAAAGTAAATACCCGCCGCGTGTGCGTTTTTCCCGTGCGGGTGGTGACTTGCTGAACATAAGATTTTGCCACGGTAAAACTGCGCTCCGTTTCCGCTGTCACCGTACCTTTTGCGTGGACATACCCGGTCTGTCCGGTTTTGTATTGTATTGACCCGGAAATGAGCAAATCGCCCTTGATCACCGCGTCTCCCGGGTACGCGGCGGCTGTTCCGTTTAATACATCCATGGAAATAATCCGTCCGTCGCGGGCGGCTTTTATGTTCATGGGAATGGTCTCACCTTCAGAATCGGGAGGCGAAAGAGCCTCCCGTACATCCACTACCGCGCGGCAGCCTTCAATGTTCACCGCCGCCCACGAAAGCTGAGGCATTTTCAGCAAAAACTGTTGACGCAAGGTGGCAACGTCCACTTTGGAGGAAATCACGCCCTCTTCAAAACCGAGTTCCCGGAGCACCCCGGTTATTTCGTTGGATGACACGCGCGTATTGCCGTGGATTTCAATGCTCCAAATGTGCAGGGACAAAAACCAGACCAGCGCGGAACAAAGCAAAAAGCCCGCTGCAAAGCCGATCCGTCCGCGGTAGCGGCGGGTGAAGAAGGGCAGCCCACACCGCCCACACACACGAAGCTTCACACCGGTTTTTCGTTTTGCCGGGCGAAGTTTTTTGTAGTCCCGAGCCATGCAGCAGGCACAAAGGCCATCAGAGGTCCGCCGCGCGCCGAAAACGGTAATCCCGCCGCGCGCGCACAGGTTCAAAAACCGTTCCGAAAATCCCCCGTTCGCGGTAAAACGTACATACCCGAGAATGCGGCGGTAAAGCCAGAGTATTAACATTAGTTTTCTCCTATTTTCAACTCGCGCGAAGCATCAGCCAAAATCAATGGTCACAATAAACCCGGTAATGATGGCCTCGTGTTCGTTCAGCGAGCGCAATTCTAAATTCCGCCCCGAAAACTGAACGGTAATATGGCCGATATTCAGGCGAATTTGTTCGCCGGAATATTCCAGCACGCCTCGGCATCCGTCTACGGTTGCCTCACGATTGGAAAGCAGTTCAATTTTCGCATTGCGTGAAAAGGCCTCCATGGGCATTTCCATCGCGCCGGTTAAAGCCGTCAGCCCTTCCCGGAAGCCGCGGCGCTGTTTGTTTTTGTCGGACATGGTTGGTTGTTCACGCCCTTTAGTAGCTTATTGGTAGCTTATTGGCGTAAAACGTCAATAAAAAAAAACAATAATTCTCAACTCTCAATTGCGCTCCGCAGAGCGCGTTAGCGGTTTGCGGTTAGTAAAGAATATGTAACAGAGAGGATGTCCTATGTTAGATTTTAGTATTTTATTGGCGTAAAACGCCAATGAAAAAACAATAATTCTCAACTCTCAATTCTCAATTGCGCTCCGCAGAGCGCGTTAGACATTAGGGCTCAGAATGGCGCAAATAAAAAGCTAACTCCGCGCGGTGAAAAACATTTCTCACGGCTTGGAGTAAGCTTTACCTCACCCAGTTTGTTTCACTTTAACCGGTTTCGGCATATGATGGATTGGACAAATCATATCTGAAAATTCATATTGAAAGGAAAGGCCGATTAAAAAAATGGATGAACAAATTGTTGCAAACACGAGCGCGAAAACTCTCTTCCCGTCAGCGACGCCGCCGGCTATGGCCTATGTGCCTTATCAGCAGTATTCCGCCGGTTACCAGCCGGAAGAAGCCTACCAAAACGGAACGTTATTCCCGGAACTGAATCAGCCGTTTTACGGTGAACGGGGGTTTAGTGTATGATGACCGAACAGGAACTCTTAAAGCGAAAAATCTCCGTGGAGGATTTCGCAGAGTGGGAGCTTCACCTCTATCTTGATACACATCCGCAGGACGCCGCGGCGAAAATGGCGATGAACGGACACGTGGCCAAAAAACAGGAATTGAAACAGCAGTATGAGTCAAAATACGGGCCGCTTACCGGCCCGCTGAATTTTGCCGCTCCCACGCGCCTGTGGCTCAAAGACCCTTGGCCGTGGGAATATGAGGAGGAAGACGAATAATGTGGACGTATGACAAAAAACTTCAATACCCCGTGAAAATTAAAAATCCCAATCCGCAGATGGCGCAGATCGTTATGGCGCAGTACGGCGGCCCCGACGGCGAACTCGGCGCGTCCCTGCGGTATTTATCGCAAAGATATTCAATGCCTTATGAGGAATTGAAGGGCTTATTGACTGACATCGGCACGGAAGAATTGGCACACATGGAAATGATATGTGCCATGGTGCATCAGTTGACGCGAAATCTTAGCGAGGAAGAAATAAAAAAATCCGGATTCGACAAATATTTTATCGATCACACCACAGGAATTTTCCCTGTTTCCGCGGGCGGTATACCGTTTGAAGCCACCTTTGGCGTGAAAGGCGACCCCATCGCCGATTTGCATGAGGATATGGCGGCAGAGCAAAAGGCTCGTGTGACTTATGACAATCTGCTTCGCTTGGCGGATGATCCCGATGTGAAAGAACCTCTGCGTTTCCTGCGCGAAAGGGAAATTGTGCATTTTCAACGTTTCGGCGAGGGTTTGCGCATT
>JAISRF010000202.1 GCA_031273775.1 Oscillospiraceae bacterium | reverse complement strand
AACAGAGGTAGTGAAGCCACAGAATTTCCTCCGCGGGTTTTGCGCTTTTCAAGCTGCGTTTTTCGCCAAACCACGGTATCAGCAGCTCGCCGTCCTGGAATGTTGCGCCGGAAAGGGCGCACACCCGTTCAAGGTCAAGTTCACGTAATTGCTCCCGAGCCAGCCGGATCGCTTCGTTATATCCTGTGCTCAACATGATGCCGGGTTCACCTCCCGTTCGGTTTTATTGCAACTTAGCGTGGGGGTGTGTTTTGCTTTACCAACAAACGTTTCCGGCTTGTCCGTGTTAGGTTATGCGGGAATTCCGACCGAAAATTGCTTCCTGAGCATTGTATGAGCTTCGTACATACGGTCCCGAGGCAACGTGTCTGAAACCCATCACCAGCGCGGTTTCTTTGTATTCGTCAAAAATCTCCGGGTGAATGTACTCTACAACGCTTAAGTGCGCTTTGGTAGGGGAGAGATACTGTCCAAGCGTTAAAAAGTCGCAGTCCGCCCGGCGCAGGTCAGAAAAAAGCCGCAAGAGTTGCGGCTTTTTTTCTCCCAACCCAAGCATTATGCCGGTTTTGGAAAAAATACCCGCGTCACTTTGCTTTACGCCCGCAATTATAGCCAGCGACCGGACATAGTCCGCGCCGGGACGCACTACGGAGTAAAGCTCGCGAACCGTTTCCATGTTGTGCCCCAGTACGTCCGGCTGGGATTCGACAACCGTTTGCAGTGCGGACAAATCCCCCAAAAAATCGGGAATCAAAAGCTCAACCGCGGTACCGGGAGCCACCTTTTTTATTGCGCGGACTGTAGCCGCGAAATGAGAAGCGCCACCGTCCGGCAAATCGTCCCGTGTGACAGAGGTGATAACCACGTATTTCAGTCCCAATTCCGCCGCTGCCCGCGCCACGCGCTCCGGCTCATCGGGATCGGGCGCATCGGGGGCACCGTAGCAGACGCTGCAAAATCGGCAGTTGCGGGTACACCGGGCGCCAAGAATCATAAAGGTGGCGGTGTGCCGGGCGTAACACTCGCCTCGGTTGGGGCATTCGGCCTCTCCGCAAACGGTGTTAAGCCGTAAACGGGAGAGTATTTCTTTGGCCGGCTGTTCATTATCCGGCGGTATATAAGCTTTTCTCAGCCAATCAGGTTTGCGTTCCATAAACCCTCCTAAAACATGCATAAAATCAATTCATCGCGGGTTACACCGCCTAAAAATGGTGTGATATCAACCAAATTAAGGGCATTTTCAACTGCATCGCGCCGGTACGGTAACCCGCGGATTTTCTCTTCCAACCCCGACATTTCAACGATTGACAGAAAATCCCCGCAAATGGAACACCCGGTAATCAATCCGCCGGAAACGGTTAAAAATGCGTCTAGCCTCCCACCGGGAAAACGCCGGGAGTCGCGGCGGGAAAATGCGGGCGCGCGCCGGAAAATCCAATCCGTGTGCGCGTATTTTTCGTTTCTCAACCGTTTAATTTGGGCGTAATCTTCCGCGGTGAATACCCGTGTCCGTTGGATTTTTCCACAAATAGCGTCCTGTAAAAAACGCTTGAAATCACTGATGTTCCACGGGGAAGCGGTATACCGGTTAAGTGGTATATATTCTGAAATCAGACCCACGCGGCTTCGTACGGAACGGAGCGCTTTAGTACTTATTTTTTCCACGTCCGGGCTGAGCAGTCGTTCCAAAATGTCAAGGTCGGTTGAAAAAAGCAAGGAACCGTGCACCACAAGCTTGCCGTTTAATACATAAGCCGCAAGTCCGGAAATTTTTTTGCCATTGGCTTCAATATCATTTCTTCCCTTAAACTCTACGGGTACGCCAAGTTTACAGAGCGCGTTTACCACCGGTTCGGCAGCATGTTCCGACACAAGCGCACTGACATCACCGCCATCCGGGAAAGGGAGAATAATGCTGTACTGGAGCGTTCCGGGATCTGTGTATATACAGCCTCCGCCGCTTTGCCGCCGGACAATTTGCACACCGCACGCATTTGCCGCCGCAATATCCAGCTCTGCCTCCGGCAACTGGTTCTGCCCTAACATCACGCATTTTTCGGTGTACCAGAAAAGCCAAACGGGAAATGCCTCGTTATTTTGCCGGGTCAAAAATTCCTCTGCGGCAAAATTCAGGCAAGGGTCTGTGGAATTGGTTTCAAATATTATCATTTTGCCACCTAATACACATACATGGAGAAGACGCGAAAATCCGGGCTTCCCCAGGTCTCCAAAGGAACAAGTTCGATTTTATTCGCCTTCAAACCCACTTTGTGCGTAACAAAACGCCTGCGGTTGCGGGTATTCTCTATCCGCATGACGCCCTCCGGCGTTGTAAGCGCCAGCGCGTAGGTTTTCATCAGAGTTTCTGGTAGCGTATACCCTTCCTGTTTCAGCGGGTAGCTGTGGGGCATATTGTGATACCATCGGTTCAAATCGCTGTCAAAAACCAAATTGATCCGTTCGATATCCACAAAGGAATCATAGCTGTATACAACGGATTCACCCTGTTTCAGCACCGCGCCGTTGCAGCCTGATTCGTCCGGCCTGTCTTTCCCGTTTTTCAGCACGGGGTGGCTGCTGTGCGCCTGTACCGTAAGGAGTGGGATTTCCCGGCTGACAAACGGAAGCCAGCAGTCGTCCTCCATCAATGTTTGCTGAAGCCGCGGGATGTTCACAGCCTCAGGCGTACAGCAGTCCGATTTGGCAAGAGAAGCCGCCGTCCCGACAGCCTGACCCAGCAGTGCACAGGTCGCCATGACGCGGGAAGAAGATAGCGCCGCATGGGTCACGCTGATGTTGCGCCCGGCGAAATACAGGTTTTTAACGTTCAATGAGTAGAGCGCCCGGTATGGAATTCCCCACGGGCAGGGCGCGGGATGGTAAATGGTCGGATGACCGTCTCGGTAATGAAAGCCCTCCGGAAAATGGTCGTCCATAGACCAGCCGCCGTAGGCTACAATATCCGGAAAGTTCCGTCCCGCCGCTTCAACGTCATTCTGCGTAACGGTGACCGCGCCCGCGTAACGGCGGCTTTCCCGTTTGCCCGGCAAAAATTCCATCCAGTCCAGTATCCAGTTTTCGCAGCCGTGATTGCCGCGGTTCTTCATGTGATCCCATACGCCAAAAGCGATTTTGAGCAACTCATCCCGCAGTTCCTCCGTGTCTCGAATGCTGTCCTGCATCCCCCCCAACTCAATCCACCAAAAATTGCTGTTCAAGTCGTGGTTTTTGTACGGCAGCTCCGCGTCCGTGGGGTAGGAATATGCCCAATCGGGCGGTACAAAGGGTTGCGGGGAATCGGTTTCCCGCAACTGCATCAGGCAACTCATACCCATTGTGTGGTTGTCGTCGGTGTCCGGTGGGATGCTCTCCCCAAATTCGGATTTTGCCTCTCTGCCTACCCTGTATTCCGCGCCGGTAAGAGGAGCCAGAACGGAGTCGCCGGAGCAATCGGCAAAAATTTCCGCCTCTACTTTATGGTACACCTGCGTTGTAGTCTGCCAACCGGTGACTGACCGTATTTTCGCGCCGTCCGTCTCTGCGTCCAGACAGGAACAGTTGAGTAGCAGGGTAATGTTCGGTTCAAACCGCGCTTTTTCGTACAGCACGCTGTCCCATATGCTGAAAGACAACTTTTGATTTCGGTAGAAGTTTTCCAGCAAGATTTCTTCCAAAATTCCCGTTACCCGGGTGTTTCCTTTGTTGAATCCGCTGATCCACATGCGGATTTCGGAAGAGGCGTTACCGCCCAGTACCGATCTGTCCTGCATCAGCACGGTTTTTGTGCCCCTGCGGGCGGCGGCTACGGCGGCGCACAGACCGGCCATTCCGCCCCCCACCACGCAGAAATTAGCATTATGTGTGACTGTCTCAAACGGGATCATTCGTTTCACCTGTTTAAAAATTTTGTCTGTATTTTTGTTCTCTTTATTCTCTTTCGGTCAAATACCATGCCCATTGGGGCGATTCCACGAAGACACACCGCTGCTTGCAATGATGTAATTCATATTTCGCGTTTAGCATAGCACAGGAGCCGAGCGATGTCAATGATATTTTATTTTAAGATAAGAGCTTGAAAAGTGAATAAATCTATGCTACAATACCCCCATGAAAGAAGATATTTGCAGCATACACGTAAGCGATTTTTTTGAAGCAAAAGATGGTTGTCCCATCTGCGGGATGAATGCCGAACTTGAAAAGCGAGCCATCGACTACATCACCGGTCCCGCCATGATGGAGCCGGACGTGCGGCAGGAGAGCAACCGGGCGGGCTTTTGCGGCAAGCATTTGGAACAAATGCTAAAGCGGCAAAAGCGGTTGCCTGTTGCATTGACGCTGGAAAGCCATCTGCTGGAACTTAAAAAACGTTTGGGCGGTGGGGTGTTAGGCTCATCGCTGAAAAAGCCCGCAAACAAAGCAAACAGCTTGGCAAAATGCTTTGTCTGCGAACGCGTGGAATGGGGTATGGAGCGGCAACTTGCCACCGTTTTCCGCCTGTATGAAAAGG
>JAISRF010000009.1 GCA_031273775.1 Oscillospiraceae bacterium | reverse complement strand
TCTGTCTCCCACACATCCGGCCGGAAAAATCACCCAAAAAGAATATGAGGACATCATTAACCACACCGCGATTGATTCCAGAGAGGATGAGGTACGGGCGGGAAAAATCGGCTCGTTTTTGGGAATTGTCGGCGCGGATAAGGCCAATCATCTTCAGCGGATCGCCGTAGAGGAAACACGGTTGGGGATTCCTTTGCTTTTTGGACTCGATGTCATTCACGGACACAGAACCGTTTTCCCGATTCCGCTGGCCGAGAGTTGCACTTTCAGTGACGCCGCGTTTGAAAAATCGGCTGAAATTGCCGCGAGGGAAGCGGCGGAGGATGGCGTACACTGGACATTTGCCCCGATGATTGACGTGTCACGCGATCCGAGATGGGGACGAATTGCCGAGGGGCCAGGCGAGGATTCCTACCTTGCTTCAAGGTACGCGGCGGCAAAGGTCAAGGGGTTTCAGGGAAACGAATTGAAAAGCACCGACCGTGTGATTGCCTGCGCAAAGCATTATGCCGCTTACGGAGCCGCGGAGGGCGGACGGGATTATAACACCGCCGACATGAGTCTGCCGACCCTTTGGGAAACCTATCTCCCGCCATTTGAAGCGGCGGTCAAAGCGGGAGCGGGTACGGTTATGGCAGCATTTAACGACCTGAACGGGATTCCCTGCACCACAAATCTATATCTGATAAAAACCGTTTTGCGTGAAAAATTCGGGTTTGAGGGCTTTGTCATCAGCGACGCGCACGGGATTATTGAATGTGTCGCTCATGGTACAGCGGACAACAATACCGATGCCGCGCGGCAGGCGATTATTGCGGGAACCGATATGGATATGGGCTGTGAGCTTTACAGCAAGCATTTGGCTGTGCTTTTAGGTGAAGGGAAAATCAGTATCGGACACATTGATGCCGCTGTCAAGAATGTGCTTCGGCTTAAATTCGCGAAAGGTTTATTTGAAACTCCCTATTTTCCGATTCCCCAAAAGAGTGTCATGCTGACCAACGAGCACAGAGAATCCGCGAGAAATATTGCCCGACGTTCTATCGTCCTCTTAAAAAACGATGGGCTTCTTCCCTTAAAAATGAATTTGAAGCTAGCGGTTGTAGGTGCGCTGGCGGACAGCCCGCGGGATATGCTCGGATGCTGGGTAATCAGCGGTAAAAGCGAAGAAGCGGTCTCGCTCATAAGCGGTCTTAAAATCGCCGGTGCAAATTTTATTTACGCGCCTTGCTGCGGACCGGACACGTCATTTGACAAAGCCGAATTTGACTGCGTGACCGCGAACGCCGACGTGGTGATCGCAGCAGTGGGAGAGCGGTTCAATTATAGCGGAGAGGCGCACTCACGGGCAAATATCGGCTTGCCCGGTGAGCAGGAACAGATGATAGAAGCGCTGGAAAAATCAGGAAAACCTTTTATTACTGTTCTTTTTAACGGCAGACCGCTCGCTATTCCGAAAACAGCCGCGCTTTCCCCTGCACTGGTTGAGGCGTGGTTTTTGGGGAGTGAAGCGGGAAACGCGGTTACCGACGTTCTTTTCGGGCAATATAACCCGAGCGGCAGATTGACTGTAACCTTTCCTCATTCTTCCGGCGCTTGCCCGGAAACCTATAACCACACCGGTACGGGTCGGCCGCGGGGAGAGGAACGATGGACGAGTAAATACGAGGATTTACCTCTCACGCCGCTTTTCCCGTTCGGTTACGGTTTGAGCTACACTACATATGAATACAGCGATTTGGCGCTTCACAAAAGTAACGGCAGACTGACAGTTTGCGTAAGCGTTAAAAACACCGGAGATAATCCGGGTGAGGAAACCGTGCAACTGTATGTTCATCGGCGGCACGCTTCGCGGGTTCGTCCGGTTCGAGAACTGAAAGGGCTTCAAAAGGTGTTTTTGGAGCCTGGTGAAACCAAAAGGGTGGAAATAGCCGTTTTAAAGAGTGCCCTCGGCTATTACGATGGCGAAATGAATTATATCACCGATTCAAGCGACTTTGACGTGTGGGTGGCGCACGATTCCCAGTCGGGACTGCATGGATGTATCAACCTGTAAATATCCAATTAACAAAAAATATCAGGAGGAAGCTTGGTCATGAAAAAGTTTGTTGTGGAGAACCACGCGGAGAGTTATTTGCCGGAGGCCAAAAATTGGAAGTTGATTTGGGCGGATGAATTTGACGGAAACGCGCTTGACGAAACGAAATGGAATTACCGCCTTAATTATTGGGGAAAAAAAATGCCGGCGTTTACAACCGAGGGCGTTGAACTGGACGGTGACAGCCATATGAAAATCAATCTGCTCAAAAAGGGCGATGATTATTATTCGGCGCATCTGCAAACCGGATCCAACACATTCGATAACCCCAGAACCCCTGAAGCTGAAGGTTTTTGGCCTTTTGGTAAAAAAGGCCCGGTTAAATTTATGCACCGCTACGGGTATTATGAAATCCGGTGTAGATTGCCCAGAAATTCCGGCTGGCATGCCGCGTTCTGGCTTCAAGCCCCGGGAATCGGCTCGCATCCCGATCCACGGCAGTGCGGCGTTGAAATTGATGTGATGGAAAATTACCGTCAGCATACCGAAAACCTGATTATATGCGGCGTGGGTTACGGCGGATATCATCAGGAGGAACTGGTATGGCCGGGTCACTTTGAATTCCCATATGAAGAAACTGCGGACGGTTGGCATTATTACGGGGTTGACTGGTCGCATGAGGGTTATATCTTTTACGCGGACGGCAAAGAAATCGGACGGCAGATGGAACCGGAGGTGCCCGCTTCACAGGTGGAGCAGTTTTTATTGGTATCGACCGAATGTCACGGTTATGCACGGATGTTTGGCGGTGACACAGGACTCGCGGGCGAGCAAACGAAAAAAAGCAGGCCGGTTGAAGCGCTTACAAAAGCGGTTTTACCCGATTATTTTGAGGTCGATTTTGTCCGTGTTTATGACGAGGTATCCAACTTCTGAAATTGGCGGGACAACCATATCACAGCGACAGCAGAAAAAAGTCTATTCAAATTTCTGAGAGGAATGATACGCAATATGCTAAAGGATTTTCGCGAAAAAGAATTTGATATTCTGATTCAGGCGGGACAGTCAAACAGCGACGGAACCGGCTTCGGAGACGTGATAAAACCGTATGAGCCCAAAGACAGTGTCTGGTATCTAACCGGAGATTTTGTTATTGCGCCGGCCCGTGAGCGGGTGAACGGAAATGCGGTTCAGGGTGATTTTTCCCTTTCATTTGCCGATCTATATCTTGACTCCGGGTTACTGAAGAACGGTCGTGATCTGTTAATTCTGCGAACGTCCGTTGGAGCGACCGGATTTCTGGACAACCGATGGGGACTGCAAGACGATCTGTTTCTCAGGATGATAAAAATGTCAAAAACGGCGCTCGCGCTGAATCCGGGAAACCGACTTGCCGCTCTACTGTGGCATCAGGGTGAAACGGACGCGATTTTAGGCGCGTCTTATGAAAAACATTACGCCAACCTTTCCACGCTGGTTAACGCAGTCAAAGATACATTCGACTGTCTCCGGCTACCCTTTATCGCCGGAGATTTTGTGGAGCATTGGAAAAACGACAACTTTGGGATTTGCGAACCTGTGCTCCGAGCCATCCGTGATGTCTGCGCAAATTGTGAAAATGGTGCGTTCGTAACAACGCAGGGTCTGCAATCCAATGCGCAAGCACTTGATTGGAGAAGCGACGCGATTCATTTTTCGCGGGAAGCGCTTTACAGTTTGGGCGAGAGATATTTTGACGCGTTCACGCAGTTGCAGGCGGAAAGAACATAAATCATTCGAGAGGAATTGAACATGTCAAATACCGTAACGGCTGAAATTTTAAAACAGACAATCCCCACCTATCCGGAACCTGCTGCCGAAGAGCTGCCGATGTTTGCGGAAAACCGCGTTCATCAGCGTTCCAGCGGCAATCCATATCCAAATAAAATCGTCCAGCAGGTTAACCGCGAAGTACGAATAATGAAGGAATATATACTGATTCGGCTGGAAAACGAGCATCTTGTCATTGAAATTCTGCCGGAAATCGGCGGACGAATATATTCCGTCATCGACAAGAATACAGGGTATGACGTGTTTTATAAACAGCATGTTATCAAACCCGCACTAATCGGGGCGCTTGGCTCGTGGATTTCCGGCGGGGTTGAATTTAACTGGCCGTATCATCACCGTGCTTCCGGATTTATGCCGGTGGATTATCATATTGACCGGGAAGCGGACGGCTCTGTGACCGTCTGGCTGTCGGAGCATGACCCCATTAACCGTATGAAAGGTATGGTGGGCATCCGTCTGAAACCCAATGAAGCCGTTTTCGAAACGCGAGTGGTACTCTCAAACCGCACCCCGCTGCTTCATTCGTTTCTCTGGTGGGAAAACGCTGCGGTGGGCGTGAGTGAGGATTATCAAATTTTCTTCCCTCCGGACGTGGATCACGTTCATTTTCATTATAAGCGTTCGGTCACTTCCTATCCGATGGCCGGAAACTGCGTGTACAACGGTATTACAATGGAGGAACCCTGCGACATTTCGTGGCACAAAAACACAAAAAACGCAACTTCCTATTTTGCGGGGCCGTCAAAATATGACTTTTTCGGCGGGTATGATCACGGGAAGCAAAGCGGCGTTATTCACGTCGCCAATCACCATTTTTCCCCCGGAAAAAAGCTGTTTACATGGGCTTACGGCCAGCTTTCACGGTCGTGGGAAACCGCATTGACCGATACCGACGGGCAATACGCCGAACTCATGGCGGGTTCTTATTCGGATAATCAGCCGGATTTCGCGTGGCTGGAAGCATATGAAACAAAAACCTTTTCGCAGTTTTGGTTCCCCATTTAACAAATTGGCATCCCCTGCTTCGCCAACACAAACGGCGCTTTGCGCATTGAAAAATCCGAAAGCGGGGGGACGATCCGTCTGCAATGCACTAAATGCTATAAAGGCTTGAAGCTGATTGTGCGCGGCAACGGCAATGTCCTTTTTGAAAAAATCGCCTGCGTATTACCCGGCGCGATCTATCAGTTTCGTTTTCCGGCATTTGACTGTGAATATGAAATCACGATTACGGATTCCGCTGATCGCCCGGTTATGCACTATAAAGAAGAGAAACCGGCAATCC
>JAISRF010000231.1 GCA_031273775.1 Oscillospiraceae bacterium | reverse complement strand
CGTGGAGGATTATATCATCGCCGAGGTGCAAAGCGTGTATCGCTTGCAGGGCGTTGACATCAACGACAAGCATATTGAGGTTATCATCCGGCAGATGATGAGAAAGGTGAAGCTGGAAGATCCCGGTGACACCCGACTGCTGCCCGGCTCTTTGATTGAGCGCCGCGATTTTGATATTGAGAATGAGCTGCTTGAGGAACGCGCGAACGCCGGGGAGGCAGGGCTGAAGCCCGCGATTGCCCAACCCACTCTGCTGGGTATTACCAAGGCGTCTTTGGCTACGGACAGTTTCCTTTCCGCCGCTTCCTTCCAGGAAACCACCCGTATTCTGACCGACGCGGCCATCAAGGGAAAGGTTGACCCGCTGTACGGTCTGAAAGAAAACGTCATTATCGGAAAACTGGTACCCGCGGGAACCGGCATGAAAAACCTCAACGATGGGGTGCACAACCCGGGAGTCGAGGACAATGAACCGGCAGAGTTTTTGGAGGATACAGGGGAGACATTGCGGCTGAACGATTTGGGGAGCCTGGCACAGCTTTTGTAAATTTTTTATGAACAAACCCGGTTTTTCACAAATTTCATTTGACACAACCCGTCCCGGCGTGGTACAATGTGGAGCTGTGGACGGTTTTGTTTTGGCAAAACCTGTGCGGGTGACGTCTGTAGATTCCGTGAGCGATAAAGCGGGGACGGCTTGCTTGCCCACACTTGAATTGTGAGTATGGAGGTGAAAATAGTTGCCAACATTTAATCAGCTGGTACGCAAGGGCAGGGAAACCATTGAGAAGAAGTACAAGGCTCCGGCTTTGCTTCGTGGGTGGAACTCCAAAAAGCGCGTGTCCATCGACCAGGAATCCCCGCAAAAGCGCGGCGTGTGCACCACGGTAAAAACCCAAACCCCCAAAAAGCCCAACTCAGCGCTTCGCAAGGTCGCCCGTGTGCGCCTTTCCAACGGCATTGAGGTCACGTCGTATATCCCGGGTATCGGGCATAACCTGCAAGAGCATTCGGTGGTGCTGGTGCGCGGCGGGCGCGTGAAGGATTTGCCCGGTGTACGTTACCATATCATCCGCGGCACACTGGATGCTCAGGGCGTAGCCAAGCGCAACCAAGCTCGTTCCAAGTACGGCGCCAAACGTCCGAAAGCAAAGTGAAGTTAGATTTTAGGGCTTGGATACATTCCAGTCGCAAACCCGCGTGAAGAATGCGAAAAGCCTGAATCTGACGGCTGAAATCTAAGAAACCGCAGAGTTTACTTTACAAGTAATAATTAAGAATCGTGATTCTTGATTGGAAATATATTGTAAAACCTCTTGCGGGCAGCAAAGTTATGAAGTAAGCATTGGAGTTTTATTTAGATGTTGCTTTAACATCTCGACTCTAGTGTCTACAATCTAACTTAGTACCGATGAATTCATGTTTATGAAGGAGGGAAGCGAGATGCCAAGGAGAGGTTTTGTCGCAAAACGTGACGTTTTACCCGACCCAATCTACAACTCCAAGCTGGTAACGCGCTTAATTAACAACATTATGTACGACGGCAAACGCGGCGTGGCGCAGAAAATTGTCTACGAAGCGTTTGACATCATCGTCCAGAAGACAGGCAAGGACGCTTTGGAAACCTTTGAGGCTGCTATGGAAAACGTAATGCCCCAGCTGGAAGTCAAAGCTCGGCGTGTGGGCGGCGCAACCTATCAGGTGCCCATCGAAGTCCGTCCCGAGCGCCGCCAGACTTTGGGGTTACGGTGGCTCACGGCGTACAGTCGTACACGTTCCGAAAAGACCATGCGCGAGCGGTTGGCCGCAGAAATTTTAGATGCCGTGAATGGTTCCGGCGCAGCTGCCAAAAAGCGCGAGGATACCCACCGAATGGCTGAGGCCAATAAGGCTTTTGCTCATTATAGGTGGTAGAGCAATTAATAATTTACCATTCATTATTAATTATTAATTGAAAAAAACCGGAGGTTTTTATGCCCAGACCGGTTTCACTAGAACTTACCCGCAATATTGGCATTATGGCTCACATCGATGCCGGTAAAACCACCACCACCGAGCGTATCCTCTTTTACACCGGAAAAACTCATAAAATCGGAGAGGTGCACGAGGGCGCGGCGACCATGGACTGGATGGAACAGGAGCAAGAGCGCGGCATCACCATTACATCCGCCGCCACCACCTGCTTCTGGAACAAACAGGGCACGTGTGAGGATCACCGTATTAATATTATAGACACCCCCGGACACGTGGATTTCACGGTGGAGGTTGAGCGAAGTCTCCGCGTTTTGGACGGTTCGGTTACCGTTTTTTGCGCAAAAGGCGGCGTTGAGCCTCAGTCGGAAACCGTGTGGCGTCAGGCGGACAAATACCGCGTGCCCCGCATGGCGTATATCAACAAAATGGACATCATGGGCGCGGATTTTTACAACGTCTTGTCCATGATGTACGAACGGCTGAAATGTAATGCGGTTCCCATCCAGCTTCCGATTGGAGCCGAAGCGGATTTCAAGGGCATCATTGACCTTGTCGTCATGAAAGCTTATGTCTATTACGATGACTTGGGCAAAGATATCCGGGAGGAAGAAATCCCAGCCGATTTGGCTGAAAAAGCCCGCGAATACCGCGCAAAACTGTTGGAATCCGTTGCCGAAACCGACGATACCCTGCTGGAAAAATTTTTTGAAGGCCAGGAATTGTCCGTGGATGAAATCAAAACAGCCATCCGCAAATCGACCATCGCCAATAAAATGGTTCCGGTCACCTGCGGCACGTCATACAAAAACAAAGGCGTGCAAAAACTGCTGGATGCCGTGATTGATTATATGCCCGCCCCAACCGATGTTGAGGCGATCAAGGGCATTAACCCAGACACGGACGAGGAAGTCACCCGCCCGTCCAGCGACAGCGTACCGTTTTCGGCGCTTGCTTTCAAAATCGCAACAGACCCGTTCGTGGGTAAACTGTGCTTTTTCCGCGTCTATTCCGGCACGGTGGCCGCAGGTTCCTCGGTGTACAACGCCACCAAGGATCACAACGAACGTATAGGGCGCATTCTGCAAATGCATTCCAATCACCGACAAGATATAGAAACGGTGTATGCTGGGGATATCGCGGCGGCGGTGGGTCTGAAAAACACAACCACCGGCGACACACTGTGTGACGAGAAAAGCCCAGTTATATTGGAAAGCATGGAGTTTCCGGAACCGGTTATCCGCGTGGCGATTGAACCTAAAACCAAGGCCGGGCAGGAGAAAATGGGCGTTGCCCTCTCCAAACTGGCGGAGGAAGACCCCACTTTCAAATGCTACACCGATGAGGAAACCGGGCAAACCATTATCGCCGGCATGGGTGAGTTGCACCTTGAGATTATCGTTGACCGTATGCTCCGCGAGTTTAAGGTAGAGGCCAACGTGGGTAAGCCCCAGGTTTCTTACAAAGAAACCATTCGCCAGCCCGCCGATGTTGACCATAAATACGCCCGTCAGTCCGGCGGACGCGGCCAGTACGGCCACGTTAAGATTAAGGTGGAGCCTCAGGAACCCGGCAAGGGTTACGAATTCGTCAATGGCATTGTGGGCGGAGTTATCCCCAAGGAATATATCCCGGCGGTGGACGCGGGCATTCAGGGCGCCATGCAAGCCGGCGTTTTGGCGGGTTATAACGTGGTGGACGTGAAGGTTACCCTTTACGATGGCTCTTACCACGAGGTGGACTCCTCCGAAATGGCGTTCAAGATTGCCGGTTCCATGGCGTTTAAGGAAGCCTGCCGCAAGGGGCACCCAGTGCTTTTGGAGCCGATTATGAAAGTGGTCGTCACCGTCCCCGAGGAATATATGGGCGATGTTATCGGCGACCTGAACGCCCGCCGCGGCATGATTCAGGGTATGGACGCGCTGGGAAGCGGCCAGCAGATTACCGCTCAGGTTCCGCTGTCGGAAATGTTCGGTTACGCCACGGATATGCGCTCGCGGACGCAGGGGCGCGGTCAATACGTGATGGAACCCAGCCATTACAGCGAGGTTCCCAAATCGGTTTCGGAAACCATTGTTGCCGGCAGCAGGAAGGATAGTTGATAGCTGATCGTTGACAGTTACGGCGATGGCCAATCCACGATGCGCAGAGAGACGGTAAGT
This sequence comes from Oscillospiraceae bacterium, assembly GCA_031273775.1. Lineage (GTDB taxonomy): Bacteria > Bacillota > Clostridia > Oscillospirales > Acutalibacteraceae > JAISRF01. The sequence continues at coordinate 10,228 of JAISRF010000231.1, read as the reverse complement.
CAATTTAAAACTGTTTCAACGCGGGCAAACGAAACTTTTTGAAAATTTCTCTTGCTTTTTCGGCGGATTATTGTTATCATAGAGTCAATAGAGTAAATTCTAAAAATTGTAAGTGTTTCAAAGGGAGGACATTTTAATGGGAAAGGCACATTTCGAACGCAACAAGCCACACATCAACATCGGTACCATCGGTCACGTTGACCACGGAAAAACCACCCTCACCGCCGCAATCACCAAGGTTCTCAGCTTCAAGGGAGATGCCGCGTTTGTTGACTACGCCAACATTGACAAGGCTCCGGAAGAGCGCGAGCGCGGTATCACCATCAACACCGCCCACGTGGAATACCAGACCGATGCGCGCCATTACGCGCACGTAGACTGTCCGGGACACGCCGACTATGTTAAAAACATGATAACCGGCGCGGCGCAGATGGACGGAGCCATTCTGGTGGTGTCCGCCGCCGACGGCCCCATGCCCCAGACCCGTGAGCACATTGTGCTTGCCCGTCAGGTGGGTGTGCCATATATCGTTGTGTATATGAACAAGTGTGATCAGGTGGATGACCCGGAGCTTTTGGAATTGGTCGAGATGGAAATACGCGAGTTGCTTTCCAGCTACGAATTCCCCGGCGATGATATCCCCATCATTCAGGGTTCCGCGTTGAAAGCGCTGGAAAGCGCGTCCACGGACACCTCTGCCCCCGAGTATGATTCCATTCTGAAGCTCATGGCGGCTGTGGACGAATATATCCCCACTCCCGAGCGCAAGGCTGACCAGCCATTTCTGATGCCGGTTGAGGATGTTATGACCATCACCGGGCGCGGCACGGTTGCCACCGGACGCGTGGAGCGCGGTCAACTCAAGACCGGCGAAGAGGTCGAGATCATCGGGCTCACCGATGAACGCCGTAAGGTTGTTGTCACCGGTCTGGAAATGTTCCGCAAGACTTTGGACTACACCGAGGCGGGTGACAACGTAGGCGCCCTGCTCCGCGGCGTACAGCGCAACGAAATTGAGCGCGGCCAAGTTCTGGCGAAACCAGGTTCCATCAATCCTCACACCAAGTTCCGCGGTCAGGTATATGTTCTGTCCAAGGATGAAGGTGGTCGTCATACCCCCTTCTTCAACAACTACCGCCCGCAGTTTTATTTCCGCACCACCGACGTGACCGGCGTAGTCACGTTGCCGGAGGGCGTTGAGATGTGTATGCCCGGCGATAACGTTGAGATGGATGTGGAACTGATTACCCCCATCGCCATTGAAGAGGGTCTCCGTTTCGCTATCCGTGAAGGTGGACGCACCGTTGGCTCCGGCGTTGTTATTAAGATTAACTAAGTTTTGTTTTCGCGCAGATTTGTTAAATACAGAAGGTATTCTTAATGCTTGCAACCGCGCCTGTGTCCTGACGGCACGGGCGCGGTTGCAGCGAAGCAACCATGTTATCCGGGTGTGGCGCAGTTGGTAGCGTGCTTGACTGGGGGTCAAGAGGCCGTGGGTTCAAGTCCCGCCACTCGGACCATGCCGAGTATCCTTATAGGATTTGAGTATTCTACAAGGATACTCGGCTTTTTTGGCTCTACCCCCTTTCATGTGGGTTAAGAATCAAAGATAAGGTTGCGGGATAAGTAGATAAGTGGTAAAATTGTATGCAATGAATCGTTGCACAAAGGAGAGCGACAAATTGCATACAAAATCACTCATGAAACGGCTGTAAAAATTGAAAACATAGCTATTGAGAATATCTACTTTGAGATGACCGCTGGTGAGGAAAATCTTGTTGTCTGCGTCCGAGCGTATAGTAGGCAAGTTGCGCGCTGCCCGTTTTGCGGGAAACATTGTCCCGGCTATGATTCAGCGAGCAAACTCCGACGTTGGCGGTCATTGGACTTAGGAAGTACGCGGGTTTTCATTGAAGCGTTTGCACCAAGAGTGAAATGTCCGGAACACGGCGTTGTAGTCGCAAAAGTCCCGTGGGCAAGGCACAACTCGGATTACACCAGCGACTTTGAAATGGCGGTTGCGTGGCTGACGCTTCACGCCACAGCTACCGACGTTTCCGAGTTTTTTCGGATAAAATGGGACACCGTGGGTTCCATTGCCAGCCGCGTTCAGCAAACCCTTGAAACCGCGCAACCAAGCCGTTTCGACGACCTGCGCGAAATCGGAATAGACGAAAAGTCCTACAAGAAGGGTCACAAGTATATGATGGTTATCGTCAATCATAAAACGGGCGCGTTGATTTGGGCGGCAAAAGGGCATGGCAAGGAAGTTCTAACCCGGTTTTTCAAGGAACTTGCGAAGGAACAATGCGCCAAAATCAAGCTCGTTTCGGCGGACGGAGCACGATGGATAGCCGATTGCATTAGGGAATATTGCCCCAACGCCGAGCGGTGTATTGACCCTTTTCACGTCGTTGCGTGGGCGAACGACGCACTTGACGAGGTGCGGAAATCGGCTGTCCGAACCGCCAAACAGCAAGCCGCCGATGACATAAAGGCTGAACGCTCTAAAAAAAAGAAAATCCGAAAGCTCAGAAGTATGCTCTGCTGAAAAACCCCGAAAATCTTACGCAAAACCAGCAAGCGGCGATGGAGATGCTCATAAAGTCCGACAAAAGATTGTATCGGGCTTACTTACTCAAAGAAGGGCTGCGGGCGGTGTTCAAGTGCGATTGTAACGGCGAACCGCCGAATTGAATCGCTGGCTTGCGTGGGCGCAAAGAAGCAGAATCAAGGGTTTTGTAGAACTTGGCAGAAAAATCAAGCGACATAAGGCGGCAATTATTTCCACCATAGCGCATGGGCTGTCCAACGCAAGAATCGAAGCCGTCAACAACAAAATTAAGGTAACGATTAGGATGGGCTACGGCTTTCGGAATATTGATAACCTCATCGCTTTGGTTCGCTTAAAATGCGGCGGCTATGAAGTCAATCTGCCAGGCAGAAATCACCCACACTAATCGGGGAAGACTCCAAATTATTGATAATTTCAGTCATTTTGAGAACACACCCTTCTTTGCCCGGCAACCGCCAGCGCAGCGTAATCGCCGATTGAATCACCCAACGCCGCAGACTTGACCTCGCATACGCCGAGGCTGAGCGCCAACGCTTCCTGTTCAATTACTTCCTTGGCATACGGCCACAGCAGCGTTTGACTCCGGGTAAAAATGCTGCCGATTACAATTACCTGCGGATTGAGCAAATCAATGAGCAGTGCAAGTCCTTTACCCAAGGCTTTTCCGCAGTCCGCGTAAATCTGCGTACAGTCCGCATTGCCCCGCTCCGCTAAATCACCAATCAGTTTCGCGGTGATATTTTCCAAGGATCCTGCCGCTTCCATGAGTTTAGGGCATTGCCCGGCTTCTGCCCGCGTACGGCCCTGAGCCGCAATACCGCTACCGCTGCAAAAGCCCTCAAATGATCCCGCTTTACCATAACCAATAGGGCCGTCTTTTTCCATTCGCCAGTGTCCCAATTCACCCGCCATATCGTTGGTTCCGCTGTACAATGTCCCGTTTAATATCAATCCCGCTCCAAGCCCCGTGCCAAAGGTGAGGAAAATCAGATTTTGTGTGCCCTTGCCCGCGCCGAACCTCCACTCGGCAATCGCACAAGCATCAGCATCGTTTTGAAGACATACCGGAATTTGATATTTTTCATGAAAATACCGCACAATTTCAATGTTATCCCACCCCGGCAGATTTGGCGGACTTAGAATCAGACCGCGCTTTGAATCCAGTGGGCCTCCGCAGGATATGCCAATTCCGAACACCTCAAATTCGCTGATGTACCGTGCAATAATGGAATCAAGACGGGCAAGCACGGCGACCGGAGCATTCGGCGGCGTATCAAACCGTTGCTTTTGCAAAATTTCAATGCTTTCGCCGTCCGTGCGTCCCAAAACAACGGCGCATTTGGTACCGCCAATATCAATCCCTATCAACATACAGATGCTCTCGCTTCCTCCGTTCCGGCATTTTTCTTTGCTTTAAAATGAAAATACACTTTCTACTAAAGCCCGTAAATTTTCAAACGGGAAACCTGTGTCACACTCTACGTAGTACCATGCGCCCCCCTCCTTAAGCTTGAATATTTCATTTTCCAACCCGACCAGCTCCCTAACGTCCTGAGGCGTTCCGTGAGTCATTGTCTCCGCCTTGCGCGGAGAAAAAATCCCGCGAAAAAATTTGTCTACTGCTCTGTGCAGGAGTAATACCTTGAAATCAAAGAATAGACACCATGCAAACCCTACTGTCTTTCAGCGCCGAACCGGTCATATGGCGGTCTCATATTTCAGGAATTGTGATTTCAATTTCGCGGCCCAGCCTTGCGGATTTCACAATGCCGTCAATAATCGCCTGATTGATGATAATTTGTTCGGACGGCACAGGCGGTTTCCCGCCGTTTTTCACCGCGTCCAAGAAGGAACGAATTTTCAAATAGAACAGCTCTGCATCCCCCTGCAAAATGGGAATCTCCGTTTCCACGCCCACACCGGCAACGTCCTTGTATATTTTCATAGCGCCGCCGACAGTGCCGTTCCAGCAATCCGTGGACGGAATCCGCAAGGAGGCTTTGGTTCCGTATATAATCGTATCTCCCGGGGTGTCCAGATTCATGACCCACGCAATGCGGAAATCCAGCACAATGCCGCCCTCCAGCCTGACGAACGCCGCCGCAAAATCCTCCACGCCGAACAATTCGGCATATTCCGCCGGGTTGCCCCGTGAAGTGAAATTGTCGGGATTCTTCCCGAAGAAATTTGATGTATAGCCTGAAACCGTCAGCGGTTTCGGATAGCCGACGGCGTTTAACACCATATCCAGCGAATAGCAGCCGATGTCGCCCATCGCGCCGATTACGCCGGTGTCAGCCTGAATAAACGAAGTGCCGAAGGGGGTCGGGATGCCCCAGCGCCGCCCACCGCCGGTCTGAATATAATAAACCTGCCCCAGCTCGCCCGCCTCAACGATTTTCTTAATCATCTTCATATTGGCGTCATAACGCGGCTGAAAACCGATGGACAGCACCTTCCCGCTTTTTTTCTCCGCCTTCACAATATCCACAGCCTCGTCCAGCGTTACGCACATGGGTTTTTCCAGCAGCACATGCACCCCGCTGTTCAGCGCGGCAACGGCACATTCGGCGTGGGTCGCGTTGTAGGTGCAAATGCTCACCGTGTCCAGTTGTTCATTTTTGAGCATCTCGGTGTGATTCGGGTAGGTTCGCACACCCTCCAAACCGAATTCCTTGAAGAACGCGTCGGCTTTTCCGGGAATCAAGTCCGCGCCCGCGACGATTTGGACATCGGGCATTTTGAGGTAATGCTTAACATGTTCTTCAGCAATCCAGCCTGTGCCGATAATGCCCACGCGAAGCTTTTTGGAGGCGTCAATTTCTTCTTTTTTTCTCCCTGCCTTGTTTGGGTCAAGCTTTTCCCTTTCGTTTGACATTTTAAATTCACCTTTCCTGTTCTTGTTGTATGCGGTTATTATGTGTAAAAATTTTTAACGGGTATCCCTTTGACAGAAACTGTTTTTATTCGTAAACTCCGTATTTTCCGGATCAGAGCAGCACAGCGGAAATGACTTCCCCAATCACGTCAGCCATTCGGTAAAATCCCAAATCATTCGGGTGGCAGCCGTCAATTGTGCAACAGTCGCGTCCGGCTCCGCCGAATAAACGCTCCCCGCCGATAAAATAGACGTTCCGGTCGCCGCTCTCTGCCGCCCTCTTATAAGTGTCATATACAATTTCGCGCCGCAAACGCGCGTCCTTTGGTGAAATGTCAACATCGGGTTTGGATAAAATCAAATAGGGCAGCTCCGGATTTTGTTTGCGAATGATTTCATACAGCCGCAGATGCGTAAGCTTCAGATGCGCAATATCCGGCGCGTTGTGGTCGTAATCGCTGATAAACGCCGTCATTGGGAGTCCCGCCATATACTCTGCGATTTCGATTTCGCCCTTCGCGTTTTCCGAAAATCCCAAATTGATAAAGTCCATATTCAGCCGGCGGGACAAGATGGCGGGATAGGCATTCCCCGGACGGGAAGCAAAGCCGCCCTGTGTAATGGATGAACCGTAAAATACGACCGGCTTTTCGTTTACGTACTCACCGCCCGGCAAAAGTTCACTGCCGTCACGCAGACCAATATATAAATCTGAAAGTGCGCTGTACAAAGGGAGATTTATCAGCTATTCCCACATTTTCCCATTTGAGCGGGGGGTCCGATGCGGAAAAGCCTCATAATATTTTTTGCGCTCCATTTCCTCCGAGTCGGGTGTAAGGAAGGTTCCGTAATAGCGGCAGTCCGCATCCTCAAAACGATAAATATCAAGACCGGAAAGCCCCAGTTGCCCCGCCCAGCCATTTGAATCCACGTCAGAAAATTCAGCCCTGATCGCCACATAGGGAGAATCGGTTTTGAAACGGACACGTCCTCCGGATGGCCGCGTATGGTGATACAGCACCCCCGGATTGACCGATTCCGCGACCTCCCTCGGAATTCTTCGGAATTCGGGGTCTTTCTGCGGCTCCAAAAGCCCAAAGATACGAAATGGCTCCTCCCTGATATTCAGCCATATCGGCATTTCTCCCTCGATTTCGTCGGAATCGGGCCGCTTGTTGTCAGAACTCGAAATTTTCATTCACATATCCCCGCTTTCTTCATGTGCCGAATTTCATAAACCCGCGCGCCGTATGCGTTACCCCACACGGAGTTGACGGTGAGCCGCCGTCAATTTGAAAGGTTCCATCGCACACGACTCCCTAATGTCACGTTACAGTTCAAAAGTGCGCACAGTCATTGCAGGAAACTGAACTGTGCCTAAATCGACGGCTTTTCCCTTTACGTTTACGCGCAGACTTGCCTCCTGCGCGCCGGAGAACAGGTTCATTGCAAATAGCGTTGCGTGGGTTTTATCTTCAAACAAAGTACACCAGATGGTCGGATTGCCGCATTCCACCGTGGGTCTTTGACCGAACTGCCCGAGCAGGAATTCGAACAGCTCAATCTGGCTTTTCACTCTGTATCCGAACGACACGCCGAGCCAGATAACTTCGCCGCCGCCCTTTTTCATATGCAACGCGAGCGGAAGGCTTTTCCGTTCACTCCGCAAAAGGATTTTGCCAATCGCTTTACCGCATGTGAACTGCTTATCCAGCAAATAAACACCGGTGCCGTCCGGGCACAGCGCTTTACGGGTGTCTTCCGCCGGCACAATATCGCCGATACCGATAAAATCTTTCAAAAGTGTGCAGGGGTTAAGCGTTTCGTCCAGCACGGGCAATAGCGGCGTGATAATCGCTTTCCCGCCCGCGTTTATAAAATCGATTACCGCCTGCTGTTTTTTGGCGGGCATTGTCTCCGCGCTCGCGACAATAAGCGGAACCGAAAAGTCAAGCCGGTTCCCCAGTTCGCGGTAGCGAGGCAAAAAACCCGCACCCATAAGCGAAAAATGCACGCCGTTTTGCAGATAACGGACAAGAGCGTTTCCCTCGCCGCCGTACTGCGGACCCCCATGTGATTCCCACGTGAATCCAAGCTGAACGTCGCAGACGCGGTCAACCTGCTGCAGCCATGTGTGTGAGCGCATGAATTCGGCGTGCTCTTTCAAAGCGTGCCATGTGGGGCGAACTTCATTCTCTGCTGAAATCATCGCGTTGTAATCGTAGATCTCACCCGCTGACCCTGTGCCGGAAACATTTAAGCCACCGGTAAATATGTAATAATTCGCGCCTTTTAAACCCGCCGCCGTATTTGCCATATACAGCGCAAGTAAATCCTCTCGCAGCATCGGTGGAAAATCGGCCAGGTTTCCCGCCTGCAGTTCCAACGCGCTTGGCGGCATATCCAGCTCGCGCAAAAAATCGAAGGAGACAATCCACGAAATCAGGCGTTGCGGCGACGGATTGTTACACAGCGACCATTCGGGACCAAGGGTATAATAATGGTCAACACCGAGCAAAAACGGTTTTTCCTGCCCCGCCGCCATATCAACCAGCATCGGCGTTTCGGTGACAGAGGAACTGTTGCCGCACAGCGCAACGTCAATGCCGTCCTCGCGAAACCACGACGCGACCTTTTTCGCGTAAACGCGAAGGGTGCCGCAGTAAAAATCATAATAATCACGTTCGCGTCTAAAAGCGCACCGCTCCGATATGTCCGAAAAATCAACGCGCGGGTCGGTATTCGCAAAGGATTCATAACGTAGCCCATAAGTCTCGCCCAGCTTTTCCGCCGTGCCGTAACGCGCAGTGAGAAAGCGCGGATAATATCCGTCCGAACTGCCGAAACCCATTGCCTCCGGAGAGTAATCCAAAGAGCCTCTCCATATGTGGATTCCACCCAGTTCATTGTCGATCTGCGCCGCCGCGACCACTCCGCCGTTTGTGCACAGAAAAGGCGCGGCGCGTTTATTAACCTCATGGATATACGCGCGCGCTTTTTCAAGGAAAACCGGGTGCAGGTAGGAAACCGTTCCGGAAATAGCCGTGCCGTCTTTTCGGCGGGCGGTCACCTCCGGATATTTTTCAAACAGCCAGCCCGGAAGTCCGTTGTTAACAAGCTCGGAGTAAACGTGCGGACCGGGGCGGTAAAGCACAAGCAAACCCAAATCGGCGCAGAGCGAAAGAAACGCGCTTATATTGCGGCCCGGGGCGTCGTCAAATCGGTACACGCCTTCCTGAGGTTCGTGGACAATCCACGGCACGTAGGTCGCGACCGCGTTCGCTCCCGCCGTTTTGAGCTTTAAAAGCCGGAATCGCCAATCCTTTTCCGGTACGCGGAAATAATGAAATTCGCCCGAAATAAGCGGCGCGCGTTCACCGTTTACCAAAAATCCGGTGCTGTCCCATTGCAGACCAAACATATACATACTCCTTTATATTATATTACAGCTTTCTTCATATGCCCGAATTTCATAAACCCGCGCGCCGTACGCGTTATCCCACGCGGCGTTGACGGTAAGGCGCAGAGCGGTTGCCTTTACCGCAGGGAACTTATGGCGGCAAAGGCGGTGATAATTTTCCCGTTCCTCCGCAACCATTTGCCACGTTTCGTTTGCCAGTATTTCCAGCGAATACGCGCGGACGGTTCTCCCTGAAACCCGGAGTCCGCAGTCCAGCGGCATTTCGGTATATGTGCGTTCCAACGTGTCAAAGGTCACTTGCACCGCCGAAAGGCTTTGCGGGGTTTCAAAATTGAGCGTCACCGATTGGGGAAACGGACTTGCCGGGTCGCTTTGCCACATGGCGACCGGGTTATACGAAAAACGGCGGTTTACCCCGCTAATCACATTTTCGGCCTCGGCATAAAGGGGTTCGGGCGAGATGGTAAATACCGGGCATTTGGGCTGCGCGTCAAAGGCCGATTCTCCGCTGACAACCAAACGCGCAAAATCGTAAAATCCGTTGTCCACGGCCATCAAAACGCAGTCAGCTTTTTCTTTCGCTTCCAGTTCAATAACATATCGGTTTTCGTCACAGCAAGGGTCTTTCGGAATTAATTTTTGACCGAAATCAAAACACACCTGATGCTCGCCGGGAGACAGTTGTGCAAAAGCGCTTCCTTGTTCGGCAAAAACAGACAGGCTGTTGTCATAGCCCCATTCCACCTCGTTGACCGCCCGCTCATATGGAAATTTCCCTGGTTCATGGCCTTTGTAAGGGTGTTCCGCCTTTCTGAGCAGCAGCCGCGCGCGCAAGGTCAAGTCGGTATCGCTTTGGTTTCTGAGCAGGAAAGCGATACTGTCCAATTGCTTCGGAAAATCCCACAGCATAAGCCCGGCAGGTCGGGAGAGGGGTAGCCATTCACTCACCGTTTCAGCCGAAAACCGCCGCTCACTGGTGGCAGAAACCGATGCCTTTTTCGCAACATCCAACGGATCGTTGTTCACCGCTCCGGGAATGGACGCATCATTCAAAAGAAGGCGCTGACGGAGCGTTTCTATGTGAGAACGGTAGATTTCCCTTGGCGAGCAGTCGAATTTTCCGCACAGGGCCGCCGCGATTCCGGCCGCCTGCCCGATGGCCGCCAGAGTCCTCTGCAATCGGGTAGTTCCGTGGGCAATATGAGACACGCTGATCAGTCGGGAGGCGAACAGAAGATTGGAAACGGTTTTGGAATAAATCGAGCGGTAGGGAATTGTATAAATGGGCGGGATTGCGTAATATGAAACTCGCACATATTCGCGATTTTCGGGGCGCGGATCGTGCAAATCAAAG
>JAISRF010000192.1 GCA_031273775.1 Oscillospiraceae bacterium | reverse complement strand
GGGAAATAAGGTGGTAGCAATGGAAATCTGCGCAGTCGAAAACCATGCGCCAAGCTTGCTCACAAAAAGTAAAAATTTGAAATTGCTTTTGACGAGGAAAGGGTTGGGTGATGACTGCGATTCATGTTGACTGCGGCTTGTTTTTGGCATCGGCATAAAAAAGATTGAAAGGATGAATTAACCAATGCAAACCATCACGAAAAATCGGAAGGCGCTGTTCACCGGAATGATTGCGGTGTTCGTGTCCGCGTTCTGCGCAATTTCGGCATTTTCCGGCGCGTTTTCAATCAAAAGCGAGGCACTCACCATCACCAAAGCATATTACAGTACAGCCACCCTTGCCGGAAGCTACAACAGAATCGAGGAAGACGCAAGTGCGCATTATACGGTTTCAGGCAGTGGCGACAATATATCCTACACAAGAAAAGCGATCGATCAACCCAACAACTGGACCAGTCACGTCCCGTCACTTTCTCTCGGCTCCGCGAAGAATTTTTCCGTGGAATTTGATTATACAATTCCCGCGGCGGAATCGGGCACTCAATACATCTGGCTCACCTTCGGCAACGCATCGATGAACGTGTATGCGCCGTCAACGGGTTCGGCCGCGGCCGGATTGGGCACTACCGCTAATTCCGCCGACACCGAATGGACAAACATTCTCTTTTTTCAAAATGGAACCACGTCAGCAATTTCAAACAGTTGGCGCAACTCTCCGACCTATAAATATGACGGAACGGTACAGCACCATGTCGCTTACAGATTGGTTGGAAATGTGCTGACCATCACGCTTGACGCCGGTGCTGTCGTCCGTACCTACAACTTCGGCTCCATTGAAACAGAGAAGACTTACACAACGTACACGGGCGGTTATGTGGGCGTCGGCACGGGCTACAAAGACGTTGTCCTCTCCAACATTTCTTTTGCTTCCCTTGACGGTGTGGGGGATACGGTGTATTACGCGCCTAATCTGATTACTTCAACCGCGAGGACGGAGAAGATCTCTTCCGATTATTACAATATTACGCAAAACAACGGAAAGAAAACATTTACGAGAAACGCAACCGCACTTGACGGTACAAGCTGGGTTAACAGTCTGCCTGTCGCTTTTGTCGGCTCCGCGGTCGATTTCACACTGGAATTTGATTATCAGCTGCCCGTGGGAAGCGGCGAAAAGTGGCTGTGGGTCACCTTCGGCAATGATTCGAAAACCGCCTATACAGCGGGCAGCGTCGCGGCGGCCACCGGCGTCAATAACTCGGATTCCACACTTTATCAGACCTATTACAGAGCAAAAAAGCAAAACGGAACCGAAGAAATTACCGAATGGCGTAATGAGCCGCCATACACCTTTGTCAGCGCCGATCCCCATCATATCACCTACCGAATGATTGACGGAGTGCTGACCATTTCGCTGGACAACAGCGCGGTCGTTCGCACCGTTAATCTTGACGCCGTTTCGAATTACAGCTACACCGGCGGTTACGTGGGCTTCGGCACAAACGTTTCCGGCGCCGTCATTTCCGATGTTTTGTTCACCCCGCTGGCGGTCAGACCGATGATTACCGGCGCGCAAATTCGCACAACCGCGCCGCAAGGTCTTCAGTTTATCGCTTCCTCCGCTCACGATGAAATCAACGGCTACACCCTCATCGGTTTCGGCAACGTGCTGCTGCCCGAGCGTTTGTACACTTCGTCAACGGGTGCGCTGGACATCGGGGACGCGCAAGCCAAGCACAGCGAGCTGACCTCCGGGATTAATCTTTCCGCCGAAACGCTGAGCTGGAGTACCACCATCATCAACATCGCATCGTCACGCTACAATGATCTGTATCTTGCCCGACCCTATCTGATTTACAGGAACAACACAACCAATGAGTTGTTCTACCTGTACGGCAAGAACGAAACGGTAAATTCCCCGCTGGGCAGCAAGACTTTTGCCGCCAGTGTAAATGCGGTGAGCGCGGCGATCAACGGATAATAATATAAACGGAATATTTCGAAAGGAGCAAACTGTCATGAAAAAAGGGGAATCTTACCAACCTCCGGAGCTTGAGGTGTCCGAATTCAAAGCTGACACACCATTTGCTATCGATCCCACCTCTGATGTGGAAGACTGGGATTGATCGGCGCGTGTTCACACAATAATAATTCAAAAGGAGCGCGGTTGCGTGAAAATACATTTAACACAAAAAGCGGCAGGGATTTTTACGACCGCGCTCATACTTTTTTTCGCAGCGGCGGGATGCGGTGTTCAAAATGTTGGCCTGTCCTCGTCCGAGAGCGTTTCTGACGCTTCCCTGACCTCTTCGCAAGCGGAAATATTGCCGGACGAAAGTGCTCAAACGGAATCGCTTGCGGAGGGAGTCTCGCAGACGGGGATTATATCCGGCGGGGCTGTGAGCCAAGCGAAGTTAAAACAATCGTCATCTTTGGAGGAACTGCCGTTAATTGACGAAAACGACTGGGGAGAATTTCCCGCAGCGTCAGCCGCCGCGAAAAATTCTTCTTCGGCGGTCGTTGCATCGGATGTTGAAGCCGCCGATTCGGAAACGGACAACTACGACCTCGACGGCGACGGATGGGACGACAGAATTTTTAATCCGGGATACCGTTAAAAATCGTATTCACTCTTAGAGCCGTATTTCCTAAAACTCCCCTCTGTATTCATGAATTATTTTGCGCTATAATGCTGTTAATTTACCTCACAAGGCGCTGAAAGAAAGAGGTTGTTCTCATGAAGCGTTTCTATTTTCAACCATCCTTGACAAAGGGGCTCGGAAAGTGGGTCACCGGCATAACGCTTTGCTTTGCCGTGATATTGAGCATTATCGCGTCGGTAAAACCGTTCAGCGCGTCTGCTGCCGCCATCACCCAAGTATATTATACCGGCGGAAACACCCCCGGTGCGGTCTTTGACAGAGAACTCGAAGCCGTGACTGCTCATTACACGGTTTCGGGCAGTGGCGACAATGCGGTCTACACAAGGAATACGGCGAATTCAGCTCCGAACTGGACAAATTGCGTCCCGTTTCTCACCCTCGGTTCCGCTGTGAATTTTACCGCGGAATTTGACTACCGGTTTGCCCCGGGAACCTATGGCGCCGGCAATGAGCGCGTATGGGTCACCTTCGGCAACGCGACGATGGCCAGATTTGATCCTTACGAGGGCGCCGGCGTCGCGGGCTTTGGCAGTAACGGCGCTGTTTCGGCAGGAACGAATACAGATTGGAAAAACAATCTCTTTTATTCAAACAACGGTGCCGCGCCAGTAAACACCGCGAATGATGCACCGGCCTTTTCATATAACGGTGCGGCGCAGCACCACATTACTTTCAGGATTTTCAGCAATATTCTGACTGTCACGCTTGATGGGGGCGCTTGCGTCCGTACCTATAATCTTGCATCGTTAAACACAGGATACGCGGGCGGTTATGTAGGCATCGGCACAGGTATTCCGGGTACCGCCATTTCCAACCTTTCCTTTACCTCACATGACGGCGAACAGGATACGGCGTATTACGGCGCCAATATGATTTCTACCGCTGTGAGGGCACAGAAGCCCACCTCTGATTATTACAACATCACGCAAGACAATGAAAAAAAAGCCTATACCAGAAATGCGATTTCGCCCGACGGCACAAGCTGGCTCAACAGCGTGCCTGTTATTTTTGCCGGTTCAGCTGTGGATTTCAAACTGGAATTTGATTATCAGCTTCCCGCGGGCAGCGGCGAAAAGTGGATATGGGTAACCTTCGGCAATGTGTCAAAAACCGCCTATACAACAGGCGGCGTCGCGGCTGCTACCGGAGCGGGCGCTGACGCATCAATATACCCGACCTATTACAGAGCAAAGAAACAGGATCAAAGCGAAGTGCAGGAATGGCTGAATGAGCCGTCCTACTCCTTTAACAGCATGGTTAAACACCATATCGTCTATCGGATGGCCGCAGGAATACTGACCATTTCGCTCGACGGCGGCGCGGTCGTCCGCAACGCCGACCTGTCCTCCATTTCGGACTACAGTTATACGGGCGGTTACGTGGGCTTCGGCACAAACGTTTCCGGCACCGTCATTTCCGACGTTTTGTTCACCACTCTCAGCGTGAACGATTATACTGGCTGGAACAGCTATTATTCCGAAGACACCTCTGAAACGGCGATGACGGCGGTGGATCCGACCATCTATTGGAGCGAAAGCGACGGCACCTTTACGCGCAAAGCGGTAACCCCGGCGCAAGGCAACAATAAAATGAAACTTGCGGCTTTGTTTTACGGCGATCAGACCTTTACCAATTTTGAAATGAACGTGGATGTGAAGCTGGGGACGAACGGCTGGAGAAGAGCGATGCTCGGGCTTGGCGCGCAAATGGGCAAAAACCCGCGTGAAGCTGGCGGCGGCATAGTCGTCACTATGTCGGATTCCGGATACGCCTGCGTTGAAGGCAATCTCACCAACAAAGACGGGTATTTTTCAGAAAACGGCTGGGGAAATCATTACAGCGACCTCAATTTTGCCAAGGCACAGCATTTGCGGGTTGTGGTAAAGGATCGGTTGCTATCCATTTATGTCAATGATGATCCCACACCGTCGCTTTTCCAATTGCCGGTTTGGTACACCGGAGGGTATATTTATCTGCTTTCCAATTCCAGCGGTGCACAGTTTTCAAATCTTTCCGTTCATGAAATAGCGGGAGATACGCCGCCCGGTGATCCCGGCGGATCGCTTTTTGGAAAAACCGCACTGTTTGTCGGAGATTCCATAAGCTACGGCGCGCTTGACACGCCCAAGGTTCGCGCGTGGGCGGCAAGAATTGGGTTTAATAATCAGATGACCTATACAAACGCTTCAATAGGCGGCTCGACGATTTCGGTTCACCCCGATGCCACCATTCCAACGGTTCGCAGTCAGATTGAATCGTTCCACGCGGCCAATTACGATTATGTGATTATGGAGGGCGGCGTTAATGACGCTCTCCGCAACGATATGAACGCGCTGACTTGCCCGTTAGGGGTTCTTTCGAACAGTGTTTTACCGAGCTTTGACACCTCAACATTTATCGGAGCGCTGGAGGAAATGTTTTACACTGTCGGACAGTATTATCCCGGCGCGAAAATCGGGTATATTATCAGTTATCAGGTTCCGCAGTGGCTTTCAAAGGACAAAACAGATCCCTATGTCGAGGCTATTAAGCAGGTTTGCGACAAATGGGATGTACCGTGGCTGGATCTTTACAATAACGATATGGTCAGCAATACCCTGCTGGATGTGAACGCAACAACGTATTTGCCGGACGGTCTTCATCCCAACGCGGTCGGCTACGATCGAATTACGCCTTTAATTGAGCAGTGGATGCAGACGCTTCCGGTATATGAAAAAAGCGCAATTTCTCCGCTTGTTTTTGACGACGGATATTATTCGGATTTTGATCTGACATTTACGCTCGAATTCCCGTTTTCCGCTGAAACTGCTGATCAGCATATGTGGATCACGCTCGGGAATTTCAGTAAAACCGCCGGTTTTCCCGATTTGGCTCAAATCGGAGCGGCGTTGCTTGAAATCAAGCGCGTTTCTTCAGGAAGCGGCAATGAATATGTGATTGATTATCTTGACGGGAACGGAGTTAAATCAAGCGAGCCTTTCGAGGCTTTGGCGGGCGAAGAGAAAAATATAACGGTTAGCGTTTCCGGCGGCAGTCTGACGGTTGTTCAAAACGGGCATTTTGTTTTCACACAAACACTTCCGTCGTCTTACATTGGGGGATATGTCGGCGTTGGAGCCGCAACTCCCGGCGTTAAGATTTCCGAACTTAAAATAACCGCGGATGACAGCTTCTCCGATCAGTTCTCCCCGTATTACACGGCTTCGCTCAACCAGAACGCCGCGCTTACAGCAGAGGCACTCGACAGGCACTGGACTGTTTTGGGAAGTGCAATCGTCCGAAACGGCACGGATACCAACGCAAACAGCCAAACCAATCAAATGGCGGCACTGTATTACAATGTCAGTGAGTTTAAGAACTTTGAACTGACAGTAAATTATAAATCGGTCGGCGCAACCGGATGTTATGTGGGCTTCGGCGCAACGATGGGGAAAAGCTGGTATACCGACAAGAAAATTCCCGCGGAAAGAGCGTGGCAGCCGGACAGCGGAAATAACGTCGTCTTTTTGCGGAACGACGGCGCGGTGCAATGCGGACCGATTGCCACTTATCTTGACGGCAGCTTGGTCGATACA
>JAISRF010000092.1 GCA_031273775.1 Oscillospiraceae bacterium | reverse complement strand
CCGGCAGGGAGAATACCGCCACACCCACTATTTTGGCCGAAAGTACTGTATATGGGTCTTCGGAAGGGTTTTCGGTGCCTTTTGTTTCAAACCCGCGGAACTCGCTCCCGCCGCAGTTTTCAATAATCCCCACCACTTTATGGGTGACCACGGTTTTGTCCTTGCGTTCGAAAGCGATGGTGTCGCCTATCTTGACGGCATCCTCCTCCGTCCGTTTGGTGATCACCAGTGAGCCTTCCGGAATTTCTCGCTGCATACTGCCGGACACCACCCGGAACCAGGAATAACCTAACACGTTTTGGAACACGGTGAGCAAAAGGAAAAAGGCAATCAGACAGGCCGCGCAGAGTGCGAGTCTTTTGAAAGGAAAGCGGCTTTGGGAATGGGGTTCCTCTTTACTCGGTTGGGTTAGTGTATTGGCTGTAGCTTTTGAGAAGGTTGTCGATGTCTGCGGTGAGGGAGGCGCAGTCGTAAGCGGCGGGAGTTGCGGTAACGGCGGGGATTGCGGGTTCGACCCGGGCGGTTTCTGTTCCCGCGCCTCCATGAACTCCAGGTTCAGCTGTTCTAACGATTTCATCATTTCCGCTCATCCTCTTAAGCTCCTCGCCGATGTTGAACAGGGCGCCCGCATTTGTGCTTATCTGCGTTTGAATGGATTTTATGCGGACGCGAATTTGCTTTTCTTCCGCCCTGGCCGTTTCCACCAGTCTGGTGGCCTCCAGCTTGGCGGCGGTGAGCAGTCTGGTGGCTTCCAGCTTGGCGTCGCCCAACAGCTTTGCAGCCAGATGCTCGGCCTCCAGCAGCGCCTTGCCCACAGTGGCGGCGTCATAAGACGCGGGCTGCGGCTCCGCCGCCTGATTCTTCAGCTGATTTTGCAGTTGCTCGTTTTGCCGGGTCAGCCGCTGGATTTCCGCGGATTGTTCCTCTGATTTCTGCGCCTGGGCGTACAGCTTTTGGTATTCGCCCTGAATCAGCGCGATGTATCTTTTCACTTCCTCCGGGTCGTATCCGTTGGCGGTGGTCTGGAAATTCATGCTTGTACCTGCCTTTGCTGTCAGTATTTTCCTTTTGGTTTGTCTCAGGTATCCGGAAGAACACGCTTTTCCGGACAGTCTTTTTTGGTCTGTTTTTTGGGGTCGGGTTGACGGTGGTTATCATAGCAGAATATTTTCTGTTTGTGTGCGTTTTGTCGTAACTCACGGAAAAAGTGACGTGAAATGCATCAGCTTATGTCCCGACGCACCAAAATACCACAATATACGGTATTTTTTGTCGATAACAAAAAAAAAACAACCTTCCGGTCATATGAACGGCAGATGGTTTTTACCTGTCCCCTGTCACCTGTCAACTGTCCCCGCGCGCCTCAAGCAGCCCTTTAATGGCCGCGAAAGTATCCTCGCTTAAAATATGTTCCATACGGCAGGCATCCGCCGCCGCTTGATTTTGGTTGATACCGATGCTCACCAGCCAATCATACAGCGTGGAATGACGTTCATACACCCGCTCAGCGGCTTCCTCGCCATCTTCCGTTAGGGTGATGTAGCCGTCCTCATTCATGTGAATTAAATTATTTTGGCGAAGTTTTTTCATGGCCACGCTTACGCTGGGTTTGGAAAAGCCCATTTCATCTACAATATCTTTGGAGCGCACCGTCCCGGTTTTCTTTGAAAGCAACAGAATCGTTTCCAAATAGTCCTCCGCGCTTGAGCGAATTCGCATGTATATAATCCGCCTTTCTGCGAAAGGCACCTACGGGTTTATGAAACGTGGGCGCTTTTCGTCTTTTAATTGCGCTCCGTGGAGCGCGTCAGTTACCTGCCCGAATTTGGCGGGTTTTTACAAACGCTGAAATTGAACAACCCCCGCGAACACTGATGTTTCAGCACTTACAGGGGTCTGTTCGGTCATGGCTGCGGGACTAGGATTTGAACCCAGACAAACAGAGTCAGAGTCTGCTGTGCTACCCTTACACAATCCCGCATTGCCTTATTATTATAATTTGATTTCTCCCACTTGTCAATACAAAATATTCGTGAACCGCAATTTTTTCGCCAAAAAATAATTCCGCCGCCAACCTAAAAACCCTGATACAGTACGCCGCCGCCTGCCGTGGCATTGTACAAAGCGTAGGCGATGACAATAATTTTCACCGCCAGCCACAGCAATCGCCCGGTATTTTTTAAAAATTCCGATTTAGTTACCTTCTCCGTAAAACTCACCCCAAACCACTGAGTCTGCACTTTACGCCAATAAAATACAATAATTCTCAATTCTCAATTCTCAATTGCGCTCCGCAGAGCGCGTTAGAGCAACCCCACCATATCCCAGCCGATTAATGTAAAGCTAAGGCATACATACGCCATACAGATTGTACGTTCAATCCACTTTACCGCGGACTTTGCCTGAAATTCCCGCGCTTTCTTTTTGCCCAGCCGTTTGTTCAGCGCGGACTTATAGATCGTTGCGACCGCCACACCCAAGCCTTGCGTCAGGCCGTACACCACATAATTGACCGTGGCACCGTGCCAGCAACCCGCCAGCAAAAAGGTGAAGAACAGCGCGAGTATCCGCGCCGCCGCAAGGTGGTTTTTCATGGGCGAGGTGATTAGGAATTTGTACAGCGGCGAATAGACGTAATCCCGGATCCACCGGGAGAGCGTAATGTGCCAGCGGTTCCAAAACTCCGCCAGATTCCGCGCAAGCCACGGCTGATCAAAATTTTCCGGGAGCCGGAAGCCCGCCAGCGCCGCAAACGCAATCACCGCGTCGCAGTAACCGGAAAAGTTAAAATAAATATAAAGCGCGTTGCAAACGGCGAACACCAAAAAGGCAACCGCGTGGTTTTTTTCGCCGGAAAGCCCGGCAAAACCCCATTTTGCAAAGCCGTGGAAAATTTCCGCCACAAAAAGCAATTTCACAAAGCCTGTCGCCGCGCGGTTTAAAAGGCGAAGAATCCGACCGAATTCCAGCGGCTCCGGCACAGCCGCGAAATCCTCTAAAAATTCCTCGAACCGGGCGATAGGGCCGGCGGAAAGGGTGTAAAACGAAAACATATAGTTGATATAATCCAAAATGTCGCCCGCTTTTGTATGCGCCCTGAGGTAGGGGTACTGGAACAGGTAATCAATGGCGCGGAAAAGCATGTACGAAAGCCCCAAAAACTTAAACGGCAGGGAGGGTACTCCTAAAAATCCGTACATAAACGTGTACCGGTTCAGGTACACAAACGCCAAAACCAATAGCAATATAACGGGAAGCTTGACCCACTTGCCTTTCCCGATCCGTGACCAAACCCATGGCAACAACACAAAAACAAGCGTGATCCCCCCTTGCCAGGGTGAGGAGAGCGCAAGGACAAACAAACCCGCGGACAGCGCGAAAAAAGCGATTTTTCGCACCCGGCCACTGATGCGCAGCACAAAAGGCGCAATCAGAAACAGCCCTATAAACCAAGGCTCGTTTACGGAAAAATTTAACATTCTAATCTCCCGAAAATATTACAGTTTGTTTTCAATGAGCGCGATAAAATCGCCCACGTTTTTCAGGCGGCTTACCTCGGCGGTGAAAAATTTTACGCCGAATGCCTTTTCCGCCGCCACAATCAGCTGAATGTGCGCCAGCGAGTCCCAATCCTCAATGTCGGCGGCCGTCATATTGTCCCGCAGTTCAATGTCCCCATCGTCGAACACGTCCCGAAAAACCTCTTGCAGCTTTGCCTTGATGTCCATGTTTTTGCCATACCTCCTTTCAGTTGACAGTTGACAGTTGACAGGTGACAGTTATGGTGTCGCTTCGCGACGGATTAAAAAGATAATAATTCTCAATAGCGGTCCGCAGAGCGCGTTAGCTGTCAACCATAATAAATGTTTCCTTGACTCGCGCGTTTGCCAGATCCAATGTGTAGTTTGTGCCGTTTTCATCCGATTGGGTGGCGGCAAAGCCCAGCTCCGGCAGAAAACACGCCACCATCGCATTCTTTTTTGTGGGCAGATATTCTCCGTTTATACGTGAGCAACCCATTTCCCGAGCCGCCGCTACCACCGCGCCCCACGCGAAATTCTCTACCCCGCGTTTCAGCACCCGGCAGCTCATTACCCACGTGTCTATGAACGCCGTGTCGTGGCTTTTGCGCAGAATAATACAGGAAATCAGGCCGTAATCGGCAAAGCGGTCGCGGAGTTTGACGGTTATCGGGTATGCGTCCGGGCTGGATATCAGTTCCAAAATCTCCGCGTCGGTGTAGCGTATGGTGCGAAGATTAAACTGGTTGGATTTGTTGATGAGCTGGGCAAAACGCTCGGCATCCGGTTTTTGCAGGCGTCCGGACTCGCCGCGCATATCCAGGTTCCGGAGGTAGCTGTCATAATCCACGAATTTGCGGGAGATTTCCCGCTGCCGGGACGCCGCGGCGTAGCTCAGGCCGCGCTTTAGATCCTCCGCCGTCAGCTCCGGCCAATCGAAAGGGTTTTCGGCGGAGAGGGCGGCGGCGTAATCGGCGGGATCCTCCGGTACATTGACCACATGTACCTGCGGCAAAAATTGCCGGACTATGGCGCGTTCCGCCGGATTGTCGTCGAAAAATACCAGCGAATCCACGCCGATATTCAGCGTTTCGGCAATCTGTTTGAGGTTCCCCGCCTTATCCTCCCAGTTAGCCACAAAGCAGGCGATGTCCTCTGCCTTCAAAATCATATCCGGGTTGGTTAAAAAGGGCTCCCGCGCCGTGTCGAGGTCGTTTTTACTGCACACCGCCAAAATCACGCCCCGCGCGGCGAGCGCTTTCACGTAACGCTGGAACGCGCGGTAGGCTTCCCCCACAGGGTGGTTGGGCGAAAGCTGGATTCCCGACGCGCCGTCATCGCCTACCACGCCGCCCCAAAGGGTGTTGTCCAGGTCAAGCGCCAGACACTTGCGGATCCTGCCGGAATAAAACCTTATGGGCGATACAAAGGCGGCGGCCAGCGCGGGCAGGCAGTCCGGCGCACAGCCGAGCTTGCTCAAAAAGTAGTCTTTGTTGGAAAACCAGCGCCCTTTTCCCACGTTTTGAGCTAAGTATTCCACGTCAATCAGCGTGACTGCGGAAGGCAGCCTGTCCGCCATCGCGAGATTGAGCTTTTGCAAAAGGACAGACTTTCCGTAATGCGCGCTCCCCTCCAAATTGCCCAATTCCCGCTCCGGGGGAACGGCGAAATTGGCCTCTAAAATCTTGGTTTTGGGGAGCTTTGCTGCCAGTTTTTCCCACAGCGCGGTAAAAAATTCCGTTTCGTTTCGAACCCATTCGTCCGCTTCCGGTCTTCCACACAAAAGCGGCGGGAAAACTTTTATATCCGTGTGGTGAGGGAGCAAGATCAAAAAATCCGGCCGAAAGGCGTAAAGCGGACTGCCGTCATCCATGGCTTCGGAGTAAGTGCTCTGGTATTCACCCTCGTAAATATCCGGCGAAATGCCCTCTTTGTACAGAAACAGACGTAAGAGTTCAGTTAAAAGCTGCGTACCGGAGGAACCCAGCACGGCGATTTTCCGCGGAGTCAATTCCGCGGTTTCAGCGTATTCCCGCTCTGTTTTTTTGAACTTTTTCGCCAGGGAAAAAAGCTCGGGAAAATCCATTGAATACACTTCTTCCGAGGCGAAAAGCGAGGTGAAAAAAGCAAGGCGCCCGTTGATGTCCGTATTGATTCACTCCTTCATTCTCAATTTTCAATTATTAACGCTGTCAGTAAGTCCTCTTCCAGCCGCGTATACATAACCCTGCCCTCATAATTCAGGTGTGACTGCTCGGCGTAATACGCGTCTTCAATCGCTGTGCCGGTGTCCAAAAACGCAATCCCCATTTGGTCAAGGCGCGGTTTTAAAACCTCCTCCACCCACTGCAAATACTGTTTGCCCTGTTTGGTATCGTACAGCCAGGAACCGCCGTAGATGGTTTCCACCGCCACATTGGTTTGTCCGGCAAGCGGGGAGAGT
>JAISRF010000223.1 GCA_031273775.1 Oscillospiraceae bacterium | reverse complement strand
ATACCAAAAACGCTGTAAAAGGCATCGGCACGCCGGGGAACGAACCGGTCAGCCCGAGCCAGCAGCGACGGTAAAAAGACGGCGCAGGCTCGCCCGTGCGGAATGCCGTAATCCTCGGTCAGAACGTAGCCGAAAGGGTGCGGGTAAGAAGTACCGCGGGCGTCCAGCACCACTCCGGCATATATGGAGGCGTACAGCAAATCGGCACGGGTACTTATCTCCGGGTGGCGGTCGGCCTCCAAAAACGCCGGCAGCCGGGCGCTTAAAATTCTAAACGCCATCTCAGCGAATCGATCCAGTATGGGGTTACCTTCTCCGGCAAACCAACCCTCGGTAGCGTGGCAGAGCGCGTCCAGTGCGGTGGAAACGGTGGTGTCAAAGCTCTGAGAACAGGTATACCGTGGGTCGCAAAAGGCAATTTTAGCGTAACAGGCGTTGTGCTTTATGGAACGCTTTACGCCGTTTTCCATGGTTAGCACTGCAACGTTTGTGATCTCGCTTCCCGTTCCCGCCGTGGTTCCGGCCAGTACAAGGGGCGGGGGAGCGCTGACGAAGCGCAGGGCAAAGAACTCTTCATCGTTTATTTCCGGATTCGCGGCAAATATCGCCGCCGCTTTTGCCGCGTCCAGTGGGGAACCACCGCCTATACCAATAATGAAATCGGCGGCGAATTCACGCGATATTAACCCTGCCTTACGGCAACTGGAAAGGTGCGGATTGGGCAAAATCCCGTCATACACGCAAAAGGCTATACCCATTGACTCCAGCGCGTTCGCAAAGTCGTCCAAGGCGCCGGAAGCTCGCGCCGCGTTTTTAGAGGTGACAATCAGCGCGCGCTTTCCCAGCGCGGCAAGCGAATCCGCGTTGTTTGTCACCGCGTTTTCACCGCTGATAATCCGTACCGGCATATAAAAATCAATATGGTTCAATATTACACCCCCCCACTTTCAACTAAACTACCACCAGTCTCCCGCCTGCGGGAGGAGCGGCCCAAATCAAATAATCCGAATTTTCGCGCATTCCATGGGCTAAAAGCGCGGTTCGGGCGGTAGTCAAAGCAAGCTCAGGAAAATTGTTGTCCCGGCTGATATGCCCCAGAATCACGCGGGTAAGGCCGTTTTTGATCAAAGCCGGCAGTTCATCCGCGCAACAAGCGTTGGAAAGATGTCCGCGCTCACTTAAAATCCTGAGCTTTGTGTGGTAAGGATAACTTCCATTTTTTAGCATATTTACGTCATGGTTAGACTCAATCAAAACCGCGTCACAGCCGGTTAAAGCGCTGCGCACCTCATCAGAAACGTGGCCTAAATCGGTACATACGCCAATCCTGTGCCCGTCCGGTGTGGTTACCACATATCCGCCGGAACCGGGACAGTCGTGAGAAGTGTCGAACCTCGTAATCAACATGTCGCCCGCTTGGACGCCCTGCCCGTCAATTACCCGGGCGTTTACAACCGGCGCCAAGGCCTGAGCCGTTTTTTCAGAGGCGTAGATTTTAATGCCGTGCTTCTTTGCCAAAGTGGGCAAGCCGCGGATATGGTCGGTGTGTTCATGGGTGACGAAAACGGCGGAAACGTGTTTGATGTCCACGCCCAGATTGCCCAGCGCGCCGCAAATGGAGCGCGCGCCCACACCGGCATCAATGAGAACCCCGCCGGACGCGCAACCGATATATGTACTGTTTCCGGTGGAACCGGAAAAAAGCGGACAGATTCTTGCCATCAGCCATTCACCGCTTTGTCAATAATCTGCGGCAGCATTTTTACTCTGTGTATATTCGCGCCGAGCGCCGTCAGCTTTTCCAAAAGCTGCTCATATCCGCGCTCAATGTGGTGTATTTCCTCAATTTCCGTAATGCCTTTTGCCGTCAGTCCCGCAATCACCAGCGCCGCGCCCGCCCGTAAATCGGGAGCGCAAACCGGCGCGCCGGTCAATTCGCATACGCCGTCCACCACCGCGACCTTGCCGTCCACCTGAATCTGAGCGCCCATGTGGGTAAGCTGATCCACATATCGGAAGCGGTTATCCCAAATGCTTTCGGAAATAATGCTGGTTCCTTCCGCCAAAGAGAGCAAAACCGCAATCTGTGGCTGCATATCGGTGGGAAATCCGGGGTGCGGCATGGTTTTGATGTTGCATTTTTGCAACGACCCAACCCGGGAAATCCGTACCGCGTCGTCGAATTCCTCTACCTGTACGCCGCATTCCTCCAGCTTCGCGCTGATTGATTCCAAATGCTTGGGAATCACGTTTTTTACCAGCACGTCACCGCCGGTAGCCGCCGCGGCAATCATATACGTTCCCGCCTCAATCTGGTCGGGTATAATACTGTAGGTTGTTCCGGTCAGCCGGTTCACGCCGTGAATTTTAATTACATCAGTGCCCGCGCCGCGGATATCCGCGCCCATTGAGTTCAAAAAGTTGGCCAAATCGACAATATGAGGCTCTTTGGCGGCATTTTCAATGACGGTCAGTCCCCGCGCGCGGACGGCGGCGAGCATAATATTTACGGTCGCGCCCACGGAAACCATGTCCAAATACACCGGCGCGCCGATTAGCTGTCCGGCGCAGACGTCCACCATGCCGCTGTCTATGGTGACGTTCGCGCCCAGCGCCTCAAAGCCCTTAATATGCTGATCAATTGGTCTTACGCCTAAATCGCAGCCGCCGGGAGGCGCTACGCGAGCCTTGGAAAATCGTCCCAGCATCGCCCCGATAAAGTAATATGAAGCGCGCATACGGCGGGTCATGTCGTGGGGCACAAAGGGCTTTGAAATCCGGCGCGGGTCAATTTCCACGGTAGAGGAGTCGATCATGCGGACGTTCGCGCCCAGCTCGTACAAAATGCGTATGATGGCCGAGACGTCGGAAATGTTGGGAATATTTTCAATGCGGCAAACGCCGTCACACAGTATGGAAGCAGGCAAAATGGCAACCGCCGCATTTTTCGCCCCGCTGATATTGACCTCACCCCGGAGCGGGTTCCCGCCGTTAATCACAAGCTTTTCCAATTTTTCTCCAGTCCCCGCCGTGCTTCTTTGAACGGCGGATTTTATTCATATTGCGCGTAAACATGGCAAAAGCCACTGTATATTGTGGTTTCAACTGAATCTCTTCAAACCGATAACCTTATTATAACACGCTTTTTCAAAAAATAACAGTGTAAATATTAGATTTTTAAATTGTTTGCAGCGGTGTAATTGTCAATAAACCCATGTTTACTCGCGCTTCACTTACACGCTTGAACCGAGTGAATTCAGCGCCTCCTGAGCCTTTTTGATCACCTGTTCCAAGCGTTTTGCCGTCTCCCGCTGGTTTTCAACCACTGTGGGGGGGGCTTTTTGCGTAAAGCTTTCGTTTTGCAATTTGGCATTTACGGTGGCGAGCTGAGCGCGCGCGGAATCCAGTTCCTTTTGCAGACGGGCGGTTTCGGCCGCCGGGTCGCACAACTCGTCCACCGGCAGATACGCCACGGCGTCCGGGGTCACCGCACGGGCATAGCCCTCGCCTGAAAAGCTTTTGGCCACCGTTACGCCGGAGGCGGAGGCAAGACGTGTAATATAGGGTGCGCAGGCTTCGAACAGTTCGCCGAATTCGGTTGCAATAGTTACATGCGCCTTTTTGGAAGGCGGCACCTTCATTTCAGCGCGCAGGTTTCGAATTGCCTGTATCGCCGCCATAATCCGCTCGAAATTCTGCTCCGCCGCGGAAAAATCAAGGGCGGGGTCAAACTGTGGGTAAGGAGCCAGCATGACCGTTTCGCCCGTATGGGGCAGAGTCTGCCAAATTTCCTCTGTGATAAACGGCATAAACGGGTGCAGCAGGCGCGCGATGCCGTTCATCACCCAGACCAACACCGCCGCCACGTTTTCGACCGCCTGCCCGTCTTCCCGCAAGCGGGTTTTAGACACCTCAATATACCAGTCGCAAAACACGTCCCACGCAAAATTGTGAATTTTTTCAACCGCCAGACCCAATTCGAATTTTTCCAGGTTTTCGTTAATTTCTCCCGCCACGCGGTTGAACTTGGAAAGCACCCACTTGTCCTCTATGCGTAAATCGTCCGGCAGATATGGCGGCGGCGGATTCTCACCGAGATTCATTAAAATAAACCGCGCGGCGTTCCACAGCTTGTTGGCAAAGTTCCGTGAAGCTTCCACCTTTTCCGCGTAATAACGCATATCGTTGCCGGGGCTGTTTCCGGTGACCAGCGAAAATCGCAGGGCATCCGCGCCGTATTTTTCGATTTCCTCCAGCGGATCCGGCCCATTGCCCAGCGACTTGGACATTTTCCGCCCCAACTCGTCACGCATCATACCGTGAATAAACACCGTTTTAAAGGGAACCTGTCCGGTGTGCTCCAACCCGGAAAAAATCATCCGCGCAACCCAGAAAAAGATGATGTCATACATGGTTACAAGAGTGTCCGTCGGGTAAAAATAATTGAAATCTTCTGTGTTTTCCGGCCAGCCGAGCGTGGAGAACGGCCACAGCGCGGAAGAAAACCACGTGTCCAGCGTGTCCGGGTCACGGGTTACCTTGCCGCCGCATTTGGGGCAGCCGGTTATTTTCCGGGCGGAAACGATTACCTCGCCGCAGCCGCAGTAATACGCGGGAATGCGGTGCCCCCACCACAGCTGGCGGGATATGCACCAGTCGCGAATATTTTCCATCCAGTGCAGGTAGATTTTTCCAAATCGTTCCGGAACAAAGCGAGTTTCACCTTTTTTGACGGCTTCCACAGCCGGCGCGGCCAACGGCGCCATCTTCACAAACCATTGTTTGGAAATCAGCGGCTCTACCACCGTTTGGCAGCGGTAGCACACGCCCACGTTGTGCTTCATGGGTTCGGTTTTAAGCAAAAACCCGCCTGCGTCCAAATCCGCGAGCACTGACTTTCGCGCGTCAAACCGGGAAAGTCCGGCATATTTGCCGCCATTTTCGTTAATCACCGCTTCCTCGGTCATGACGTTGATGACGGGCAGACCGTGGCGTATGCCCACCTCAAAGTCATTGGGGTCATGTGCGGGTGTGATTTTCACCGCGCCGGTGCCGAAGTCTTTTTCCACATAGCTGTCCGCGATGATGGGAATTTCCCTACCCACCAGCGGCAGAATGACGGTTTTGCCGATGAATGCCGTGTAGCGTTCGTCTTCGGGGTTAACCGCCACCGCCGTATCGCCAAGCATGGTTTCAGGCCGGGTGGTGGCCACTTGAATGTCACCGGAGCCGTCCGAAAACGGGTAACGTAAATGCCAGAAATGTCCCTCTTTTTCGGTGTATTCCACTTCCGCGTCCGAAATTGAAGTCAGGCAGTGGGGGCACCAGTTGATCATACGCTCGCCGCGGTAGATGAGGCCTTTTTCATAAAGCCGGACAAACACGGTGTTGACGGCGCGGTTGCAGCCTTCATCCAAGGTGAACCGTTCCCGTTCCCAGTCACAGCTGGAACCGAGCTTTTTGAGTTGTTGAATAATCCGTCCGCCGTAGACTTCCTTCCATTCCCACGCGCGCTTTAAGAAGCCCTCGCGACCTAAATCCTCTTTAGTCAAGCCCTCTTCCTTCATCCGCGCTACGATTTTCGCTTCGGTGGCGATGGAGGCGTGGTCGGTGCCGGGGAGCCAGAGCGCGCTGTAACCCATCATACGTTTCCAGCGGATTAAAATGTCCTGCAAGGTGTTGTCCAGCGCGTGACCCATATGAAGCTGCCCGGTAATGTTGGGCGGAGGGATAACAATGGTATAGGGTTGTTTTTCGGAGTCGATTTGGGCGTGGAAGTATCCGCCGCGCTCCCAGTCGGCGTATATGCGGGCTTCCGCCTCGCTCGGCTCATAGGTTTTAGAAAGCTGTTTTTGCATATCTGGGCTCCTTTATTGTAATTGAAAATGGATAATTGATAATTGCGGTGTCGATTTGCGCGGGAATAATTCTCAACTTTCAACTTTCAATTCTCTATTATTTTAATGTCGCGTACCGTGCGCCGTCCGCCTATGATAAGGAGAAATATCAGCGCGGTCTGGGGATAAAAAATCGTGTAATCGGTCAGGCCGTGAATACAAACGGCGATAATCACCGCGAGCATCAGCGAAAGCGTATCCCGCCCCCAAATGCCTTTATTTTTCACCGCCATATAAACAATTTTCACAAAATAAGAACCCAGCGCCGCGGTGCCCACCAGGCCGTAACACAGCAAAATTTCAAAAAACATGTTGTGAGAATGATAATCGAAATGGTCGGTAAAGCGTTTGTAAATGTGAATATATGAAAACGG
>JAISRF010000157.1 GCA_031273775.1 Oscillospiraceae bacterium | reverse complement strand
AATCCGCTTTAATGTCGGGGAGAACAGCGCTTGCCAAGGGGAATTTCGCATTCAGGTAGCCAACCGCCGTAAGCGCATGATTGTGTGTCTTGTTTCCGCGCGGCAACAAGATTTCTTTTCTCCAGTCTTCGAGCCATTCGTCCGTTCCCTTAAGGTCAACAAGCCTTTTGGCGTCAAACATGAACTCAAATTTTTCCAGCTCATTGCTACCGCCTAAAATTGTTACGTCCGCCTGCCCGTGGGTTGGGACATTCCATGTGTAAATGTTGTCAGCAGAGCCTGCATTTGTCGATTCAAGCGCCGCGATGGTTGTTTCAGCCGCGACCAGCTTCGCGAAATTGGTAACAAGCTCTTTTTCTTCCGCCGTCAGCGCGTCATACGCGGTTCTGGCTTCGGTTACCTTTGTTTTATCCGCAAGCGTCAGCGCCGCCGGAATCAGGTCAATTTTTTCGATGAGCTCCGCGATTTGCTCCGTGGTTTTTGTCACCTGAAATGTATCGTAAGAGTTACTCAAATCGTCAACATTATAGGTTTCAAAGGTTACAGAGGCTTCGGTCACCTTAATAGCTGTAAACGCGGGCTTCTTTGCCTGCAAATATTTCGCGTTGGAAAGCGGAAGATTGCCTTTCGCGTATTCAACGCTGCCCTGCAAACCGTTTACCAGATACGGATAATCCTCATTGTCTTTTACATAGAGATTACCTGCGGCATTAAACAACTCGTAATATTTGAGACCGCTGGCGGTTGTGAAGGTTGTGTAAATCGTGCCATTCGGGTTGTGGATGGAAGTCCCGCCCTGCGTTATGTCAGGTGTTCCGTTCTTCATCGGAAAGCTGCGGGCGTACACGTGGTCATGCCCGCCAAGAACGAAATCCACCTTGTAAGTGTCCATCAGCCTTTCAAAACCGGCCTCCACATAATATTGGATATCGCGGTCGGCAATATGATCGGCCACGCTGGCGGTGGATTTATGATGCTGAACAAAGAGCCAGGTGTAATTAGGGTTGACAGCAATCGCTTGGGCTAAGGTCGTGTTGAAATTCGCGATAAGCGCTTCGGCGGCGGTCGTGCTCTGGGGATAGGAGGAATCGTTTAATACAACAAAAAGAGCATTATTATAGGTATAATAATAATTTCCTTTTGCTTCCACAGCCGCATACTGAGCATTCGTGGCGTTGCCATAGCTGGCTCCCTGCAGTGCGTCATAGGTCTGCTCATTCGGCAGATTGTAGTGATAAGTAAAGCCATAGTGTCTGTCATGGTTGCCCACAGCGGGAGCAAACGGAACATTTCGCAGCAAATCGGGTCCGAAGAAGTTCTTGTATTCATTTTCGCTGTTGGTTTCGTTGGCTGTTGTAACATTGGTCTGGTCAACCTGATCACCGACTCCGGCGATAAAATTGAGTTTGTCACCCAGCTTGGTCTGCATTGCCTCAACAGTTGCAGCCCACCCCAAACGGGTGGACCTGTCAGAGCTGAACCAATTGCTGGTGCCGTCCTGATTGCCCGTTGTCAACTGCGGATCGCCCACAGCCACAAAGGTAAATTCGCCCGCTCCGGGGGTTGTATAAGCATATTCCTGACTAAACTCCGTGCCATCATTGGACACGCTGTAAACATAAACGGTGCCTGCGGTCAAGCCGGTGACTGTGGCCTTATGCCATTTCTTGCCTGTAGTGGCTGTTCCGCTCGTGGCGTTAACCGTCACATCGCCAAACTTTACCTTGCCATTTCCGACTGTGTCCTCTGAATACCATGTGACGCCGATTTCCGAAGTGTTTTTTCCGGGGGTAAGTGTGAGCGTTTCCGGCGCAAACCCGGATCTAAGATCAAGATTTAGCGCACCGGGGGCAGTATCTAAAAAACTACTGCCGATTGTTTCCACGTTGTTGTCCGTGACTTCAATTATTGAGCCGCTGTCTGCCGGCGACGCCGCGCCATAAGCAAACGGAAAGCTCATCAAGACACCTGCGGATAAGGACAGGATCAGGAGAAACGGTACCGCGCGCTTTTTTAGGGGACTGAGTGCTTTACTCTGCATTTTTAATTCCTCCAATAAATTATTACGCTTTTGATTATAAAGTGAATGTGTAAAGTGTAATAGCATCGTCAGGTAAAGCTTTGGTAAATTCAATCTCAATTTTGTTATTCTATTTTCTTGTGCCCCATAAAATCATTTATTTACTTGAATTTTACGCGCAATTTACTTGATGCCGATAGACAACAAGGATATTTTATACGTATAATATCTAAGTTTGTCAATTTTATATGAAGCGAGGATGTTTTATGAAAAAGGCGGCACAAGAATTAACTAAAGAAAAATCGGCGTTTCTCCGCTTTTGGAAGAGTCGGCGTTTTTGGATTGTGGTTTTTGGATTGGTGTTCTGCACCTTTGTTATTTTAAACTCAGGATTCCTTTCCGCGAAGCGTGATAGCAATTTCACCACGCAGAGAGCGCGCGTACTTTCAGTGGACAACTCAAATCTCTTACCTGACCCGGAATATCAGAATATGATATTGGGCACGCAAATTTTAGAGATAAAGTTTTTGACCGGAGAATTGAAAGGACAAGTTTTCAAAAATATTGAAAATAAATTGCAGCCGCTTTTCAGTAATATGGCCGTGAAAGATATGGTCATGCTTTTTAATATCCGCTCTCAGGAGGGAGAGGTTGTCAAAATAGACATGTTCGGCTATAGCCGCGATGGGCTTGTTTACGCGCTGATTGGGCTTTTCATTGCCCTTCTAATCATCGTGGGTAAGAAAAAAGGTCTGTATTCAATGATCGGCCTGGGCTTCACCATCATATCGATTATTTTCTTTCTGCTACCCGCGATTTTGCACGGTCAGAGCCCCATTCTCATGGCGATTATTACCTCGATCATCACATCAGTGTTCACTATTTTTTTGATCAGCGATATCAGCATGAAAGGTCTTGCGTCTATCCTGGGAATTTTGGCCGGCGTTGCAAGCGCCGGAATCATCGGCATTACCGCGGGCAACATCGGCCATGTATCGGGGTTAAATTTATCAGATGCCGAAGGAGTACTTTTTTTAGCGTCTAAGCTCCCGCTGAAAATACCCGAGCTGCTATCCGCCGGTATCATTATCGCAGCTTTAGGCGCGGTAATTGATGTGTCAATGTCCATTGCTTCGGCTATTTTTGAAGTCAAGCGGCTAAATCCCGATATTGATGTGCGTAAGCTCTATAAGAGTGGTATGAACATCGGAGGCGACATTATGGCCGCAACGGCAAACACATTAATCATGGCTTTTGTCGGAAGCTCTTTTTGCATCTTAATTATTTTAGCCCTGTATCAACTGCCGTACATGTGTTTGATTAATTTGAATTTGTTTATCGTTGAGTTAATTCAGGGAATTGCGAGTAGCATCGGCCTTGTTTTAACCGTACCGGTTACGGCAATATGCGCGGCATCGCTGGCTTCAAGAAATAAGCTTACCACTTTGAGGTCAACGAAGTAAAAATGAATAACACCGCTGCAAGCAGCGGTGTATCTTCGTGGAATCGCCCCAAGGGGCGGGGTATTTGACCCGAAGAGAATAATAAAACTGATCTGAGATGGCTTAAATCTGGGGTGACTTTTCTACACCACGCAGGCAAGCATCATCATTTCTTCAATCTGGGCGTAGATTTCCTCTAACAACGCCGGGTCAAGCGGATTTTTACCGCGTCCGATTTCGATGGTAAAACCCGGCCGCCCGAATTCCTGAATAAACCAGTCCTTAAACCCACCGTTGGACGCCAGACCCATTGGTTCCTCCACGGCGTAACCGGAGGATGCGGCGAAAATACGCGCCAGCTTTTTTGAGCGCAAGGGTGTGTTTTTGCCGTAACTCCAATAAATTTCCTCGCCCTGCGAATGAAACGCCAGCACGGTTGAAATGTCACGGTTACGGCAAAGGGCGGTCAGCGCTTTTGTTTCCGGCTCGCTTTCCGGGCAGGGACCGCCATAGCGCCGGGGAGCCGGTCCCCAAATACCCGCCTCATGCTCCATTTTTTGCAGAGTGTCCCAACCCGCGTCAAAATTGTGATTAATGTCCACACCGCGGGCGTTCGCGTTCCAAGAGGCAAAATCACCGCCGGAAACGCGCCGCGCAAAGCCGGACTGCAGTCCCGCGCCTATCTCCCCTTTCAGCGCGATTTCGCACCCATCCGGGTTGACCAACGGCACAATCAACACTCTGCGTCCGTAAATCGTCCGACGTACTTCCATCCCCGCAAGAGTTCTGTTGGCGGACAACGCGTTACACAGGCTCTCCGCAAATCGCAGCAACACCAAGGTGGTCAGACGTTCCATACCATGAAAGCCTCCGGCGAGCAAAACCGCCGAATGTTTCCCGGCGCTTCCTCCTCCGGGGATTTCCAGCGCCAATATTTCGCGCCCCAAAACGCTTTTTCCTATTGATTGTACCGTTAAAAAAGGGTATAATCCATTCAGGGCAAAGATGATGCTGTTAACTTTTACGTAATCGTGCTCCACGCCTCGCACAAGGCTTTCCATCGCTTGTCCCCCTGTTTAGTTAATAGTTCACAGTTAAAAGTTAAAAACATAGTGTTCGCTTTGCGGATGATAAAAACAATTTTCAACTCTTAATTATCCCATTATAAAACATTTTATTATGAAGAGGTTAGGTTTATGAGCTTTTCCGAAAAATTTGTTTCGCGTAAGGAAATCTACAGGGGACGGATTATCGGCGTTCACGCAGACGATATTTTGCTTCCGGACGGTAAACCCGGCTTCCGTGAGGTGGTCACTCACCCCGGCGGGGTATGTATGGCGGCACTGACCGGAACCCGGGAACTTTTGTTTGTGCGCCAGTTTCGCTACCCTTACGGCGAGCTGGTCACTGAGCTTCCCGCGGGGAAGTTGGAACCGGGAGAGGATCCTTTTGAAGCGGGCAAACGCGAACTTTTGGAGGAAACGGGCGCGACAGCGGCTCAGTTTGAAAGCCTTGGGGTGATATATCCCTCTCCGGGCTATTGCAATGAGGTGATTCACCTTTACCTCGCCCGAAAATTGACCTTTTCGAAGCTTGATTTGGACGAGGACGAATTTTTAGAGCCGATAAGAATCCCGCTGGATAAAGCGGCGGAAATGGTAATGAGCGGAGAATTGAGGGACGCGAAAACGGTTATCGGGATTTTGAAGGTGAAAGAATGGCTTCGGGGACTATAAGAACCTGTATTCACAACCTGTACACCAGAACACCGAACAGGCGCGATCATGAGCTTTCTCATTATTAACTTGTCCTTGACATTTCGGCAAAATACCGCTAAACTGTATATACTATCACAAAGTAGCTTAGTTCGGCTGAAACGAGTAGCGATTATGGCGGAAAACTACCACACTCTCACGTTAGAAGAATCCGCAAAAATCGTCAACGTGTCTAAGTGGCATTTTTGCCGTATTTTCAAGCAGCTGTGAATACGGGTTCCAAGGAGGTCTCACATTGGACACAATAGCCGCCATCGCCACCCCGCCGATAAAAGGTGGATTAGGTGTAATTCGCATTTCCGGCTCTGCTTCCCGTGAGGTTGCGGCGCGACTTTTTGTGTCCGAAACCGGCAAAAACATGGCAGCCATGCCGGGGTACACCGCCGCTTTCGGTCACGTTTATGACGGCGGAGAGCGACTGGACGAAGCGGTCGCGCTGGTGTTTGCCGCCCCAAAGAGCTACACCGGCGAGGATGTGGTAGAGCTTTCCTGCCACGGCGGGGTATATATTCTGCGACGTGTACTGGAAACCTGCCTGAAAAACGGAGCGCGACTGGCCGAACCCGGCGAATTCACTAAGAGGGCATTCTTAAACGGCAAAATCGATTTGACCGGCGCGGAAGCCGTAATGGACATGATTGGAGCCGAAAATCAAATGGCGCTCAAAGCGGCTTTGACGGTGCATAGCGGCGCGCTGTTTGAAAAAATTTCATCGGTTAAAGATGAACTGCTTTCGGCACAGGCGGCTTTTTCCGCGTGGGTCGATTTTCCCGATGACGAAATCCCGGAGCTTTTACCTGAGCGCCTGACCGCGCTTTTACGCGCCTCAATCGCGGAGTTAGAGGCGCTGCTTGCCGGCTACGATGGCGGACGAATATTGCGTGAAGGTGTGAACACAGCCATTGCCGGAAGCCCAAACACCGGTAAATCCACGCTGATGAACCGGCTTGCGGGAATCGCCCGGAGCATTGTTTCACCGGTCGCCGGAACCACTCGGGACGTGGTTACCCAAGCGGTGAATATCGGGGGAATTCCGTTTAACCTTGCAGATACCGCCGGAATCCGCCAATCCGCGGATGAGGTGGAAAAAATCGGAGTGGAGTTGGCGCGTCGGGAACTTGAAAAGGCCGATTTGCTGTTAGCGGTTTTTGACGGTTCCCGTGAATTGGAACCGGAGGATTCGGCGCTTTTAGATTCATTGCCGGAGGCAAACGTCATGGCGCTCCTCAATAAATCGGATTTGCCGCAAAAGCTTTTGCCCGGCAATTTTAAAGGGCGGTTTGCGGCGGTTTTGTGCGTCTCAGCCGCCACCGGCGATGGCATAAACCTGTTGCTTGCCGAAATGGAACGCTTTGCGCGTCAGTGGCTCTCCTCCCCCGCCGCGATCACCGTGGCGAACGAGCGCCAGCGGGCGGCGACGCGTCTGGCCGTGGATTCGCTGGTTGAGGCGATCGCCGCGCTGGAACAGGGTCTTGCGCCGGATGCGGTTTCCGTTTGCGTAGATTCGGCACTGTCACCACTGCTGGAATTAACCGGGGAACGAGTCACCGACGCGGTAACCCGGCAGATTTTCAGTCGCTTTTGCGTGGGAAAATAAGCGCGCACCTGAATCATAAAGAAAAATTTATAAAATCGTAATATTTACGAATTTTCCAATTGCATATTGCCCGCTCCCCTGTTATAATAATACCCGACAATTGGTGACAGGATTTGACGGACAGGCTTGAAAGTTCATTGTTTCAGGCACAGCATCGGATTCGCTGAAAGGTTTGGTGAAATTATAATAATGACAAAATTCATCTTTGTAACCGGCGGAGTTGTCTCGGGGCTGGGCAAAGGCATTACGGCCTCCTCTCTGGGCAGACTGTTAAAGGCGCGGGGTCTTAAGGTTTCCGCCCAAAAGCTTGATCCCTATATCAACGTAGACCCCGGAACCATGAGTCCTTTCCAGCATGGTGAGGTGTTCGTCACCGACGACGGCGCGGAAACCGACCTTGATCTGGG
>JAISRF010000127.1 GCA_031273775.1 Oscillospiraceae bacterium | reverse complement strand
GGGCTCCCAGCTGAGCTAAAGGCCCAAGTAATGCCGTTTCCGGCAATTTTGGATGTTATTCAATTTTTAGAAATCTGGGTGCTTATACCGTACCGAACGGGCTCCCAGCTGAGCTACGCCCCCACAACGGAGACAATTATAACCTCCGCGGCGCGAATTGTCAACACTAAATTTTTTTAATATGTGTCAAGTTGAAGATTGCAAGAAGAAAAAGACGGAACAGGAGGGTGGTCGCGTTAAAGAAAGTTCATGAAAGCCCTTGATTTCCACGAAATAGTGCAGTAAACTGTCGAACTGCCGAATCACCCACCAACTCTTTGTATGGCGTGGCAATATCTCCTTTGCATACTTGCCATGCAGCAACAACGCCATTGTTTCATCAACAGGTCTTGTGCCGTCAAATCGAATCACCGGACACGCAAGCGTTTTTGCCCACTGTTCAATTGACGCAAGCGGTCGTGTAGCCACAAAATCGTAAAATTTCTGTTCCTGTTCATACATGTCGCCGCCTTTGCAGACACGCTCGCCATATTGCAGGATAATCGCTTCGTCACCGCCGCCGATACTCGCATTGTGTCCAATTTCAAAGGTAAGCGCGAACGCTGGGCTTTTCATATGTTCTAAATCAGCATCTCTTCTACAATATATTTGGGTCGCGCTTTGGTTTCACTGTAAATCTTCCCCACATACTGCCCGATAATCCCCAATGAAAACAGTTGAATCCCCCCGATCAGCCAAATGGAAGCGACAATGGCTGTCCAGCCGGAAACGGTAGACTCCGGGAAAAACAGCTTGGAAACCAGCGCGTATAAAAGCCCAGCCACGCTTAAAATAGAAATGGCGATTCCAAGAGAGGAAATGAACTTAATCGGCTTAACGGAAAAGGACGTGATACCGTCCAGCGCGAAAGAAATCATCTTTTTAAAGGGGTATTTTGAGGTTCCCGCGAACCGTTCGCGTCTCTCAAAGGTAACGACCGACCGCTTGAAGCCGATGTCCGAAATAATGCCGCGCAAAAACAAGTTGACCTCTTTGTACTGTCCTAAAGCCTTCAGCGCCCGGCGGCTCATCAGCCGGTAGTCGGCGTGATTATAAATCACTTCCACGCCTAACAGATTCATGAATTTGTAAAAGCCTTGCGCCGTGGCGCGTTTGAACACCGTGTCGGTCTTGCGGGAGGAACGCACCCCTAAAACCAGGTCACTTCCACCGTGAAACTCATCCAAAAATTTGTCCATTACGTCAATATCGTCCTGCAAGTCTGCGTCTATGGAGATGGCGCAGTCACAGTGCTTTTCCGCGCACAAAAGCCCGCATAAAAGGGCATTTTGGTGACCCCGATTTTTCGCGAGCTTTATCCCCGAAAAAACGCCGTTTTCCCGGTGCAATCCGGAAATTAACGTCCACGTTTTGTCGCGGCTGCCATCGTCCACAAACAAAATTCGGCTGTCACTCCGGCATTTTCCGGCGTCAATCATTTGGGTGAGTTTTGCGAGAAGCCGTTTCGCCGTTTCGAGAATGACGGCTTCCTCGTTATAACAGGGCACGACAATGTACAATACGGACATGGCGCTTCTTTCCCTCATCTTTCCCTCTACTTCTCCTCCGGGTTGTCAAAATTGAAGCTGTAATCGTAGTCAATGGGCACACCGTTGGGTGTAGAGGTCGGTTTATTGACATTGAGATCGCCCTCCTCCGGGTCAGGGGTCTCACTCTCGGAGGGGGTGTCCGTTTCCGGGATTGTCTCGTTTTTCGGTAGATAATAAGGCAAATCTTGGTTATTGTGAGTCGGGGGCGTTTGTTCAAGAATTACCCTCTCCGGGAAGCCGTCCGCCTGGCCGGGTGTGTAAAAAGCGCCTGCTATAGACGTTTGGTAGGGATCAATCCCAAACTCATATTCCGCGTCCGCCAACTGCCCGGAATAAAAGCGATCACTGACATTTTTGTCGTCCCGTTCCAAGTTGGAAACACCACGGGCAACGCCGCTGTCTTCACCGAACGCAGAATATGCCACCTTGGGCTTACCTTTTTTAAAGAAGTAGAAGCCGAGCACATAAGCCACCAGCAAAACCAGCGAACCGAACGAAACCCACAGTCCCGGCTTCAAGCCCGGCGTGGCGTAATTAAAACGGATGGTGTGATCACCCGCCGGTACCGGAACCGCCATAAAGCCCTTGTTGACCTTTTCCACGGTCACCGGTTCACCATCCACGGTCGCTGTCCAGCCCTCCTCGTAAGGCACGCTGTAAAATACCAAGTTCGCTTTCGGGAGATTGATTTTCGAGGTGAAGCCTGAATTGTCGCGGGAGAAATAATAAGCGGCGGCAGCTTTGCGCGCCATGCAATCGGCAGCGTAGGCATCATCATCAAAGTTGGGATCCAGCGTTGGCGCGTAGCCGTATTCGTCCGGCTCTCTCTCTAAGCTCTCGCTGAAAGGGCGGAGAACATCTCCATATCTGTCAATCTGCTCCGGCTCGAGCAAAATCGCCTTGAGCATCATCAACTCGCGGCGGTTTTCGCCGTATGTTTCGCAGGTGGATCCGCTCATATAATAGTCGTACGTAAAGCCGTAAGGAATATAATATTGATTTTCGTAGATTTTGAACTCGTTTTGCTTGCCGTAATACTCAAAGCCGTAGAGTTTGGGTATGCCGTTCTCGGCAAATTTGTCGGCGTTGTCCGGTGGACCGACTTATTCCAGCAGCCAGTGGACGGAAATCAGTCCGCGAAGCCCCAAATGATCGGTATCCGGGCGGGAACCTACCGAACGCTCCACCCCGATATACGGGTAAAAATCCATAATCGACTGCGGCACAATTGAGTGAAACGCCTGAACCCCGGGCATATTCAAGTACATGGAGGCGTTGTCCATACCGTTGTACACGTCAACCCGCCCAATTTTGTCCGGTAGCTCCATTTCCTCTTCCTGATTAATCAGGTGTGGAATAATGAAATTATGGGTGTCGTAAGAATGAGTCTTGCCGCTGTAAATAAAGAATCCGGAATAGGCGATGGTTATGATGGAAAAGCACAAAATCGCTAAATTAGCGAATTTTCGCCTGCCTGTTTTGAGCATGGGGATCAAAATGGCCAGCACCGCCAAGCTTCCGATTGCGATGGCGCAGGTGATCCAGTAACGGATCATATAAGTAAAATTTGAGGAATCAGCCGGATTTTTATCATTGTAGGAGTAAAGCCCGAAGTGCTTTATGTGGGTCATAATCCCTAAAAATAGCGGATGAAGTTCATCGTCACGGTGGCTGGGAAGGAACCCGATGGCAAGGGAAAAGGCGACTGTTACGCCGATTGACCACTTCAAAGCGCGCGTCCAGTTGGTGCGTTTATCCTCGAGCGATACGCAGGTCGCCAGCGACATCATCAGCACCGGCATGTAGAACCAGCGGGCGTAATAAGCGGAATTTAAGCTGTAAAACGCGCTGTTTAGCAACGGTACGAGCGCCATGAAAATGAGGATGGAGATGATTCTTTTCAGCCATGTGCCGCGCCGTGTTTGGAAGTACGCCAACACGCCGGTCATACCGAACAGAGGCAACCAACCGCCCAAAGACGACCATTTCACGTCCGCACCGGGGAAGAAAATCGGCCGGGCAGGCAGGTCAGGCGGGAAGAAAAAGACTTCAATCACATTGAGGAAAATCTGTTCCTTGCCGTAAAGTAACTGACTGTACCCCGTAAGCATATTGCCAACGCGCGGGTTTTGCATGACAACAATGTACGACGGTACCAGAAGAACCGCCGCCATTCCCACGCCGGCCACCGCTTCACCTAACATCCAAAAAAAGTCGGAAACGCGCAGTTTCCACGCGCCGGAAATCATGCGTAAAAACCAGTAAATAACCACGAAAACGACCATGCCGACAAAGAAAAAGTAGTTTGAAAACGCGCAGATAAATACCGTCGCGGCGAACAGCCCGCGTTTTTGCTCGGTCATTAAAAGCTCCAGACCCAGCAGCATGAGCGGAAAAAAGACAATTGCCTCGTGGAAATGGTTGAAGAATATGTTATAAACCGAGAACCCGGAAAAAGCATACATCAGTCCGCCCAGCACGGCAAAATCCTGATTTTTCACAAAACGCCGGATGAACATATATCCGGTAAGCCCGGCACATGCGAATTTCAGGATGAGCAACGGCCCCATCAGATATGGTGCGAATGAAGACGGAAAAAGACATGCAATCCAAAAAAACGGGCTGCCTAAGTTATAAAAGCTGTACGATGCGATAAAATTCGCGCCCAAATCCGTGTTCCAGTCCCAGAATATGTTTCCGGAATGTACCGCTTCGACGCCGTGCCTGTAAAAGGGCACCTGCTGGACGTTAAAGTCCCCGAAAAACAGGAAATATCCCTTGTCCCAGACAATAAAAGGGATAAAGAACACGGTGGCAATCCCCAGCCCCAACAGGAATACCTGCAAATGGCGGTTTTTGGTTTTGCCCAAAACCGATTTGATAAAAGGGTTGTATTTGATTGCGGATTCCAAAATATTCACCTCTGCGGGTTGATGTGATCAGGGTAACCGGCACAAGCGCAGTTGACAGTTGATCGTATGAGCGACCGCCCCGGCCGCCCGGGGGTTTCAACGGTGCTTACCTGCCCGCGGGCGCTTAACCATCGCCCCTGCATTTTATATCGGAAGATTAGAATGTTTTTTCGGCAGTGTAGCCACGCGTTTGCCCGCCAAACGTTCCAATGCGGCGGAAATGATATTTCGGCTTTCCGGCAGTGAAATCACGCCGTCCAAAAGCCCGGCGTCCAGAGCTGCATTCGCGCCGTTAGTCACCGAATATTCAGCGGTCAGCGCCTCCAGAGATTCACCGGCATTAAGCCGGTCAGCCCACAGCACCGTAACGGCGGCGGCGGCGGGGAGCGGCGCGATGACG
Organism: Oscillospiraceae bacterium; assembly: GCA_031273775.1. Lineage (GTDB taxonomy): Bacteria > Bacillota > Clostridia > Oscillospirales > Acutalibacteraceae > JAISRF01. The sequence goes on along the minus strand of JAISRF010000127.1, from coordinate 3,524 downwards.
GCGTTTTCCCAAGCGAACACGGCGTCCGCGCTGCAGGAAGCAAACGCCGCAAAGGCCGCGCCATATGCGCTGCCCGTGATTAGCGTGATTTTAACCGTGGTGGCTTCGGCATACGCGGCGGCCAAAAGCGACGCCTGGCGCACGTCACCGCTTTGCTCAAATTCCGCGGCCAAAACGAAGCCCTGGGCGTCCACCACCGATATGACAGGAACTGAAAACGCGTCGCACAGCCGCACGAACCGTGCCAGCTTGCGGCAAGCACTCCCGCCGATTCTGCCACCAAGCGTGTGCACAATTCCAACGGCTGTGCCGTTTACGCGGGCAAAATAGGTTTTTGCCAAGCAACCCGCCCCCGCGGTTTTCCCGTCCCACAAGCCGCTTTGGCGCGCAAATTCGGTCACAACCGCTCCCGCACCGTAATCGGATCCCAGTTCCAGCACCGAGCCGTCGTCCGCCAGCCATTCGATATGTTCAGACGAAACATCCGCGATGGCTTGGGTGGCAAGGCGGGGCAGGGCAGGGGAAAGGTTATTCTGCGGCAAATAGGCCAGGACGGCTTTTACCGCGTCCGTCCAGTCACCACCGGCTTTAAGCTGTGCCACGCCGCTTTGAAGAAGTGAATCGGCACCGCCGATTGTTTCGTCGCCCAGCACGAAGGGCGGGTTGACAAACAGCCGCGCGTTTTCCCCGGCAATCACCACGTCAAACCCGGCGGCCAGTACCGCCATAGTCCCCGCGCACACGCCCGTCACCACGGCAATTTGCGGTACCACGCCTGAAAGCTGAGCGGATTGGGCAACCAACCCGCCCAGGTTCCCCAGCAACGCCGCACCTTCGGCCACATACGCCCCGTTAGAACTGAACACACCCACTACCGGCGCGCCTGTTTTCAGAGCCAGTTCGTAAATTTTTTCGATTTTCCCTGCCTGTTTTTCACCAAAAGCGCCTCCGTTTTCCCCGGCGTCCTGTGCAAACACATAAACCGGCAGACCATTTACCCGGCCAAAGCCGGTAAAAACTTCTTTTGCCGTACCGGAGGACAGTTCTGTAAATTCCCCATCGTCAAACAGCGTGGTCAACTTGTCTAAACTCATTTTCAATATCAGCCTCTCTGATTGGAAGTATATGGCCATTATAGATGATGTGCGCTGATATTACAAGCATAAAATTTGCGGGTTTGGATTTTGGCGAAATTTTGCAGATTAAGTGAATAAACATCACAAATAAAACACTTGCAAATTCTGCCTGGGTGTGGTATAATACTCAGGCTGTGGTCGTGAGACTTGTCCGCAGCTAAATACACACGCGCTGCGATCAACCGGACGGTGGGGAAACCCAGCCCGGATGAAGCGACCGGCGCGGAGGAAAAAACCGACAGGAGGATCAGTCAATGGCAATCGTATCAATGAAGCAACTACTGGAAGCGGGGGTGCATTTCGGGCACCAAACCCGCCGTTGGAACCCCAAAATGGCGGAGTATATCTTCACCGAACGTAACGGAATCTACATTATCGACCTTCAAAAAACCGTCCGAAAATTGGAGGAATGTTACCTTTTCGTCCGCGAGTTGGCCGCCGATGGTAAAGATATTCTGTTTGTGGGTACCAAAAAGCAGGCACAGGAATCCATCCGCGATGAGGCGTCCAGTTGCGGTATGCCGTACGTTAACGCCCGCTGGCTGGGCGGCATGATGACCAACTTCAAGACCATCCGCCGCCGTATTGACCGGCTGAACCAGCTCCGCAAGATGGACGAGGATGGCACCTTTGAAATCCTGCCAAAAAAAGAAGTCATCAAGCTCCGATTGGAGATTGAAAAGCTCGAAAAATTTCTGGGCGGCATTCAGGATATGAAGCGTCTGCCCGGCGCATTGTTTGTGGTAGATCCACGTAAGGAGCATATCGCCATCAGCGAGGCGCGCAAACTCAATATTCCCATTGTGGCCATTGTGGATACCAACTGCGACCCCGACGAGATTGATTATATCATTCCCGGCAACGACGACGCCATCCGCGCCGTCAAACTGATTTCCGCTACCATGGCTGCCGCCGTGATTGAGGGTCATCAGGGCGAGCAGGGTTCTGCCGGCGAGGACGGCGAAGAAGAACCGGATACCGGTGCCGGAGAAAAGTAATCCGTTGTAACCGCCGATACCAGAACCTGTGAATATCAGGTTCCTAATCGGCGTTACATGAAAAATGATTGGAGATTTTTATCGTGACACCCAGTAACAATTGGGGATGAATTCACGATCCTTAAATAACACGTTAAAAGAGAAAGGGTTTTTCTTATGGCATTCACAGCAAAAGACGTGCAGACACTCCGTGAAAAGACCGGCGTTGGCATGATGGACTGCAAAAAGGCGCTGATCGAAGCGAACGGCGATATGGCCAAGGCGATAGATTATCTGCGTGAGAGGGGACTGGCCGCCGCCGCAAAAAAGGCCGGGCGCATTGCCGCCGAAGGCGCCGTTGACGCTTTTGTCACGGAAAACGCGGGTGCGCTTGTGGAAATCAACAGCGAAACCGATTTTGCCGCCGGAAGCGACAATTTCAAAAGCTTCGCCGCCCTCATCGCCAAAACAGTCGCCGGGCAGAACCCCGCCGATGTAGACGCGCTTCTCGCGCTGACTCCCGCGGGTGAAAAAGATACCGTGCAGGAACTCTTACAGGAAAAAATTCTCACCATCGGCGAGAACATTAAAATCCGCCGCTTCGTGCGGTATGAGGGCGTTGTGGCCTCTTATATCCACGGCGGCGGTCGGATTGGCGTTCTGGTAAAGTTTAACACCGAGGTATCTGCCGCGAATTCAGACGCGTTCAAGGAGCTTTCGAAAGATATTTGTATGCAGGTTGCCGCGGCAAACCCGTTGTTTTTGGATGAAGCTGCCGTGCCCGCCGAAACGTTGGAGTACGAGCGCAAAATCCTCACGGAACAGGTGGTTAACGAAGGCAAACCCGCCGCCATTGCGGAAAAAATTGTCAACGGCAAGCTGGGCAAATATTACAAGGAAAATTGCCTGTTGGAACAGCCGTTCATTAAAGACGGCGACATTACGGTTAAGCAGCACCTTGCCAATGTTTCCAAAGCCGTTGGCGTGGACATTACCGTTGCGGCGTTCGCGCGTTTGGAAAAAGGTGAAGGTCTGCAAAAGCGCGAGGATAACTTTGCCGATGAAGTGGCTAACATGATTAAGTAATGGTGAATCCCGGTGTTCACCCACAGCTTAACTTATATGTCCCAAGCGACGCCAGAACCGTCAGATCCTCCGTCGGTAGATAACGCGGTGCGCTTGAATCAAACAAAATTTTTGCCTGTGCCCCGAATTCCCCGTCCGCGCCCCAGACGATGTATGTGAGCGGAACATTGGGAAGCATGAGCAGCGTAACGGCACAGTCGCCGTAAGGTGCAGCCGTACCTCCGAATTTTGCTCCGACCTGCAATAATTCTTCTGGGCAGACGCCGAACCGTTCTGCCAGCGGGTTTTCCGCCCGCTCAAAAAACTTAGGCTCGTAAAACTTAGC
>JAISRF010000111.1 GCA_031273775.1 Oscillospiraceae bacterium | reverse complement strand
CGGTATCCGCCAATAAAAACGAACCCTTCGCCGTGGGCATCACCGCACCAATCGCTACGCGTTTGACGCCCGGCGCGCGCTTAACCAGAAAGGCTGCGCCCATCACCAAAGCCGCCGTACTCCCCGCGGAAACGAACGCGGCGCCCTTGCCCGCCGCCAGCGCGTCCAGACCCGTGCCCATGGAGGAACCGCGCTTTGCCTTTAAGATGTCGCCAGGGTTATCCTCAATCTCCATTACGCCTGCCGCGGGGAGGATGCTCATCCCGGCAAGCAAAACGTCGCTCACCTTTGCCGCATTACGGATTTTGGCTTCCTCTCCGGACAGGATAATGTCCGCGCCCAACTCCTTTTGCGCCAATTCACAGCCCTTTAAGATTTCCGTCGGGGCGTTATCGCCGCCGAACGCGTCCACGATAATTTTCATGAAGGTTCGCTTCCTTTTGTAAATGTAAAATCTTTTAAATATGTGCAAAGCGCCGTTTCCGCGCGCTCTGCCAGCGCTGCGTACCGTTGACGCTTGTCCCGGATATGCTCTTCCAGCAAGGGCAAATTCCCGAAATTCGCGCCCATTGGCTGGAATTTTGTGACGCTTGCGTCCGTGATATACCCGAGCAAGGCGCCAATCATGGTCTGAGCCGGGAACGGTCGGAATGCCTGTCCGTTAGTCGCCCGCAAAAGGTTGATTGCCGCAGCCATGCCGCAGGCCGCCGATTCCATGTACCCTTCCACGCCGGTGATTTGTCCCGCAAAATATACGTCCGGCGCGTTTTTGAGACTCAAGTCGGGATTAAGCGTTCGCGGTGAATCTAAAAAGCTGTTGCGGTGCATGACGCCGTACCGCGCAAACTCCGGGTTTTGCAGACCTGGAATCAACGAAAACACGCGTTTTTGTTCGCCGAATTTTAAGTTGGTCTGAAATCCGACTAAATTATACAGCGTGCCCCCGGCATTTTCACGGCGGAGCTGCAGAACCGCCCACGGCCTGTGCCCCGTGTTCGGGTCGCGCAGCCCCACCGGCTTCATCGGCCCAAACCGGATTGCGTCTTTGCCGCGCTTTGCCAACACTTCAATGGGCATACAACCTTCATAGTACACTTGACAGCGGTTTAAAGAATCTGTTACGGCAGGTTTTATCGCCTGCCCAATTGGTTGTGTTTCACGTGAAACGTTTGCGCCGGGCAAATCAAATTCATGCAACGTGGCGGTTTCGGCGTTGATTAACGCTTCGTAAAACCGTTCGTATTCTTCCTTGTTAAAGGGGCAATTAATGTAACCGCCGTCCTCCACTTCTTTCCGAGTTGAATCCACACCGGTTTCGCCGGAAGTTGGAGCGATACCCCCGCCGTAGCGGGAAGCGAAAAACGCCCGCGAAAAATCCACGCTTTCAAGGGTGATAATCGGCGCGGCGGCATCATAGAAGCTGAGCAAACCGCCGGTTTGTTCGGCGATTTCCGCGTACAACGCGCCCTCGGTCAGCGGTCCGGTTGCGATAATGGCCGGCGGGTTGGGTAGACTTGTCACTTCTCCGACGCGGATGTCTATTAAAGGGTGCTCCTGGATTTTCGCCGTAATGAAGCCGGCGAATTCCTCCCGGTTTACGGCAAGCGCGCCGCCGGCCGGAACGCGAGTGTTATCTGCTGCCGTCAGGCACAGAGAACCCAGCGTCCGCATTTCATTTTTCAGAAGCCCCGCGGCGGAATCGGGACGTTCTGCTTTTAACGAGTTAGAGCAAACCAACTCGGCAAAAAGAGGGCTTTTGTGGGCAAGGGAGTGCTTTTCGGGCTTTTGCTCACACAGTGTTACCGGCAGGCCGGCATTTGCCAGCAACCAGGCAGCCTCACAGCCCGCCAGCCCCGCGCCGATTACTGTTACGCGCTGTCCGGCTTCCATCTCCCCCCTCCTTTCGTTTTGTTTTTTCGCGTTCCTGGTCAAATATGAAGGATGTTTATTTGGAAAAGGATTTTTAGGGCGCTTGACAGTTGCCCCTATGATTTCGCCGGTTTTTTAGCCGCAGGCTTGCCTTTTGCCGCCGACTTTTTCCCACTGGCTTTTTCGCTGTCCGCCGCTGTGACGGTTTCGCCCGCCGCCTTACGCTCAGGCGGGGGCGTAAACTGGGCGCAGACAGGGTTGTTGCACACCGTGGCTCCGCCCCTGCGTTTGAACAGCGTCTTTTCGCAGGTTTTGCACAGTTCTTTTGTGGGGACATCCCAGGTGATAAACTTGCATTCGCGGTTTTCACAGGCGAAAAACTTATAACCGCGTTTAGATTTTTTCTGAAGTATTTTTCCGCCGCACAGCGGGCAATTCCCGGAGGCTTCCTCTGCGGTTGCCTGAGCTATCGGTTTAGTATTTTTGCATTCCGGGTATCCTGGGCAGGCTAGGAACTTCCCGAATCGACCGGATTTTATCACCATTTTTCGTCCGCAAAGCTCGCATTCAACATCGCTTTCCTCTTCAGGCACCTTTACGCGCGTGCCGTCCAGCTTCTTCTCCGCGTTAGTCAGTGACTGGGAGAAACCGCTGTAAAAGCCGTCTAAGGTCTCCACCCAATTGCGGCGTCCCGCCTCTACGTCATCCAATTGCTTTTCCATATCGGCGGTAAACCCCACGTCCACCACGCCGGCAAACATGTCTTTGAGCAGGTTAACAATCACTTCGCCCAGCGCCGTAGGCCGAAGCTGCTTTTTTTCTTTTTCAATATAATCCCGCGTGGTGATGGTTGCTATAATGGGCGCGTAGGTACTCGGTCGCCCGATTCCCTTTTCCTCCAGTATCTTAACCAGCGTAGCCTCGGTAAACCGGGGCGGCGGCTGTGTGAAATGCTGGTTGCCCAAAAGCTCGCGCAAATCCAGCGGCTGTCCTGCCTCCAGCGGTGGCAACGAGGATTCCTTTTCATCCTCTTCGTCGTCGCGACCTTCCGTATATAAAACGGTAAAGCCCGCAAATCGCACCGAGTAACCGGACGCGCGGAACAAATAATCCGCGCCCGCAATATCCGCTTGCACGGTATCCTGCAGGCATTCCGCCATCAGGCTGGCGGTAAAACGCTCCCAAATCAGCTTATAGAGCTTGAACAAATCACCGGTTAGGTGCTCTTTCAGTTTGTCGGGCGAAAGCGACGGGTCAGCGGGACGAATCGCTTCGTGCGCGTCCTGCGCATTTGACCGCGATTTATAAAACCGGTCTTTTTCGGGTAAATATTCCCCGCCGTAAGCGTTTGTAATATACTCTTTGCCGGCCTGCCGCGCCTCGTCGGAAATGCGGAGACTGTCGGTACGCATATAGGTAATCAAACCGGTGAGACCCAGTCCGGGGATGTCCACGCCTTCATATAGCTGCTGAGCCGCGCGCATGGTGCGCTGACCGGTGAAATTGAGTTTGCGGCTGGCTTCCTGCTGGAGCGTGGAGGTAATGAACGGCGGCGCGGGGGATATTTTGCGTGTGCCTTTTTTCACAGCGGACACCACATAGCGAGCGTTTTGCAGCCCGGCAAGAACCGCATCCGTTTCTGCTTTGCTCCGCAGTTTTTTCTTTTTACCGTCCGCCGTTCCATAAAAGGCCGCTTTGAAGGGCTTGGCTTTATTGTCCGCGGCGAAAAGCGCGTCAAGAGACCAATATTCCTCCGGGATAAAAGCGCGGATTTCGTCCTCGCGCTCCACAATCAAGCGGAGGGCAACGCTCTGTACACGCCCGGCGGACAACCCGCCTTTCACCTTTTTCCACAAAAACGGGCTCAATTTGTACCCCACAATACGGTCAAGTATCCGCCGCGCCTGCTGAGCGTCTACTAAATCAATATCAATTTTCCGGGGAGCCGCCATTCCTGTTTTAACTCCTGTTTTTGTGATTTCATTAAAGGTAACCCGGTTGGCGTCATTCAGGTTGAGCGCTAGGACTTGAGCCAAATGCCACGAAATCGCCTCCCCCTCTCGGTCAGGGTCGGTGGCAAGATACACTTTGTCCGCGGCCGCCGCTCTCGCTTTCAGATCCTTTAGCAGATCCTTTTTTTCCTTTAGATCCACGTATTGCGGGGTGAATCTGTTTTCAATATCCACCCCGAGCTTAGATTTTGGCAAGTCGCGCACGTGACCCATGGAGGCGGTCACGTCGTAGCCGCTGCCCATATATTTTTTGATGGTTTTCGCTTTTGCGGGCGATTCCACGATAATGAGTTTGGACACTAACTTTTCCTCCGAATAAACATAATTTTTTCAAAAAAACAGTTGACAAATTTTGCGAATCATATTATAATACTAAATGGTATATGATCTTGATTGGATCTCCTCGGCCGCACCGGATTTCAAACGGTGCGGCTCTTTCTTTTCCCATCCTGAACCCTATTCGCGGCGCTTGTATCTTGTCCCGGCGGTTTGCCTGACCAAGCCTTCCATTTCCAACTCGGTCAAGGCGCAAAGCGCGTCTCCGGCAGATATCTTTACCTTTTCACAGATTTCATCCAGCTCGGATTCAACATTTAAACCCGCCCAAATCCGTCTTGCCATTTCCGATAAATCCTCAGGAAACGGGAAAAATGTTTCACATGAAACATTTTTCCCGGACAGGTTTGCTCGTTTTTCTTCCGGTTTATTTCTACTGTTAATCCGTCGCCTTGCCGCGCTTTTAGCTTTTTTGTCCGATTCCTCCGCTTTGTTTTCCGTGGTTTGATTCGCTGACTCGTACTTCGGCCTGTATCCTAAAAGTGTTAACAGCGGCGTATCCGTTCCTGTCAGATTCAGTTTATGCCCAAACCCGGGAACATATTCAGCAAGCACATCCAAAGCGCAGGTTATCGGCGTTGCTCCGTCCTCCAAAAGGTAGGCCGTTCCGGAATAAATTCCGGCATTTGACGGGTCGGGTAAGGCAAACACATCCCGCCCCTGATCCAAAGCCAGCCCGGCGGTAATCAGCGAACCGGATTTTTTGCCGCATTCCATGACGGCTACACCCAATGACAGCCCGGAGATAATGCGGTTCCGGATGGGGAAGTTGACTTTTGCCGGCGGCGTTCCGGGAGGAAATTCGGAAATGACCGCACCGTTTTTGGCGATGACTTCCTTGAGCCGCGCATTTTGCCGTGGGTAATCAATATCCAGCCCGCAACCCGCAACCATTATGGTCTTCCCAGCCGCCGATAAAGCACCGGCATGTGCCGCAGTATCAATGCCCAACGCCCCGCCGCTAATAACAAGGGTGCCCGCCGAGGCAAGCTGTTTAGAAAGGAGTTCCGCAAGCGCGGCACCAATCGGTGACGCGTCCCGTGTGCCCACCACCGCGACAGTTGGCAAACTGTCTACGTCCGGTATCTCGCCTCGCGCATACAAAACCGCGGGGTAGTTCCATATTTCCCGGAGACGTACCGGGTATCTAGGATTTTCCGGCGTAATAACCTCTATTCCCTGCTTAAAACAGTCGTCCAGTGTCTTTTGCGCACCCGATATACTCTTCTGGCACAGCCGCTCAACATCCACTGCGGAAAAGAATCCGGCAAGGCGGGTTTCTCGCTCTGCCGCCTCATAAACCGCCCGGGCGCTACCGAACACTTCAAGCGCGCGCGAGGCCTTTGTACCCGCGACAGAGAGAGCGGCTTGTAGCCATACATAATAAAGTTCATTGTACATTCGGGTCGTCTCCGCCTCTGTGTGTTGTTATACGATTGATTATTTTGAGCGGCATTTACGTTTTTCGCTGACATGACGCCGCATATCAAAGAAAACGGGCACAGTCCGGGCGGAAACCGCGCCGAAAAGACGGCTGTGAGCAATTATGAATACAGGTTCTAATGGATTATGTTCCCATATAAGAGGCAGATATGGCACGCCCCTACAAAGCCGACCTGCGGCTCTCCCACATCAAAACCGCGGCTGCGGCTGCGGCGTTCAACGATTCAGCCCGTCCTACCATCGGGACAGTTATCGTGCGGGTGCAGGCGGCGGTAAGGGCGTCTGTGAGTCCCGCACCCTCGTTGCCGATTGCGATCCCGGCACCCGCAGAAAAATCCGCCCTGGTAACAGGGAGGGCGTCATCAGCCACAATAGCGGCAAAAGTCGGAATCCCTGCCGATTTCAGTCTTTCGCAAACCGCTTCCAGTTCGACCGTTTCAAAGGGTAGTCGGAAAAACGCGCCCATCGCCGCGCGCATGGCCTTTGGGGAAAACACATCGCAACAATTTTCAGACAAAAAAAGCCCTTCCATGCCGAACGCCTCCGCCGACCGCGCAATTGTCCCCAAATTCTGTGGATTTGAAATGTTCTCTAAAAGTAAAAACCGCCCTCCGCGTTTAACTTCCGGCACACACTTCGCAATCTCGCAAATAAGTAAAATCCCCTGCGGATTTTCTGTGTCCGCGATTTTTTGGAACAGCCCGTCCGGCAAAATATACGTCTGAGCTTGTCTCAGAAACTGTCCTGTGGATTGTTTCCTTGTTTCACGTGAAACTTTTTTAAAGCACTCCGAAAAATCATATTTGTCAGCGCTGACCGCCGCCGATTTATTCAAAAACGATTCCGCTTCCTGATGCGCGCTTTCTGCAAAATAAACCGAGCGTATACGCGCACCGGACGACAAAGCATCATGGCAAAGCCGGAATCCCTCAATTACAAACAATCCACTCCGGCGACGTTCTTTCGCGCTGGATTGCAGCTTTACGATTTGCTTAATTTTTTCGCTTTCCCTGCTTGTAATTTTCACCATATACTCCTTTATACGGTTAAGGCGTATATAATATTTTACGCCCGGTTTGTGTTCCGGGCGCTTAAAGTATGGTTACAGTGCCGCTTTTGCCTTTTCCACAATTGCGGTAAAGGCTGCGGAATCGGAAATAGCAAGTTCCGCTAGCATCTTGCGGTTCAATTCAATATTCGCTTTTTTCAATCCATTTACCAGCGTAGAATAATTCACACCGTTTGCGCGGGAGGCGGCGGAAATACGGGTAATCCAGAGACGGCGAAAATCGCGTTTTCTTTGCTTTCTGCCAATATAGGCGTACTGACCGGATTTGAAAACGGCTTCTTTCGCCATTTTAAAATGACGGCTTTTTGCGCCGAAATAACCTTTCGCGAGCTTTAATATTTTTTTTCTGCGTTTGCGGGTCGCAAGCGCTCCCTTAACACGAGCCATGACTGTTCTTCCTCCAAAATGTTAGTATCATTTTTTGTAAATATTCACATCTATTTGTATGGTATTAAGCGCTTAATCTGAGCCGAATTGGTGGCATCCGCAATAGCTGATTTGCGAAGGCTGCGTTTTTTATTTGCGGATTTGCGACCTTTAATATCGTGCCCGGTGAACGCATGAGCGCGCTTCACCTTCCCGCTTTTTGTAAGCGAAAAGCGTTTTTTCGCCCCGCTGTGTGTTTTTATTTTAGGCATGATTTTACTCCTCCGATTTTATTTTATTACCGGTACATTCATTTACCAGCGAGGCCTATTTAGCTGACTTTGGCGTGATAAACATGAGCATATTACGCCCATCAAGCTTTGCGGGTTTTTCAATATTTCCGTATTCCGCAATCGCTTCCGCAAATCTATTCATGGTATTGTACCCAATGTCCGGGTGACCCAGCTCGCGGCCGCGAAACCTGATTGAAGCTTTCACCTTGTCCCCATCCTTCAAAAAACGGATGGCATGACCCAGTTTGGTTTCAAAATCGTGCGTATCAATGTTCAGCGACAGCCGGATTTCTTTCAACTCCACAATATGTTGATTTTTGCGGACTTCCTTTTCACGTTTTTGCTGTTCAAACTTGTACTTGCCGTAGTCCATCAACTTGCACACCGGCGGCGCTGCGTTGGGCGCAATTTTGACCAGATCCAAATCCCTTTCCGCCGCCAGCCGCAGAGCATCCCTTGCGGACATAATCCCCAACTGCTCTCCTTCGCTGCCGACAAGGCGAATTTCCCGGTCACGGATTTCTTCATTGATTGCCGCATCTGTTTTAGCTATTTTTAAACACCGCCTATCTGTTATTAAAAAATCGGAAAGTGATATACTTTCCGATTAAAAACTTAAATAATCCGAAAAACCCGGAAATTTCAAGCGATTGTACGCAAGCAGGACAAAACCCGCAAGGTGGAAACGGAAAGTTTCTCTTGATTTCGTGATTGATTCTAACACCGATCAGAAAAAAAGTCAAGAAAAATTTTTTTCCTGTTTTTGTTTTATTTGAAAATAGAACTTGCACAATGTTTCATAATGTGGTATAATGTAACTATTCCTTTAAGAAATACCGGAAAGGGAAATCGGTATGAACACCAGCGGAGCGGACAATAAAATGACCTTCAACCTGGTATTCCTGAACATGACGGAGCTATTCCCAAATCTGAACGTAAGAGCCATCGGCTGGCATTCACGCGGGAGAGGCTGCTCCTTCGGGCCGGGTATGCGTAATATTTTTGTGTTTCACTATGTGATCTCCGGAAAAGGAGTTTTTCAGTCTGAGGGCGCGTCATATCCTCTGAATAAGGATTATTGCTTCTTGGTGAGACCGCATACCAAAGTGATGTATACATCGGATGTTTTGGAACCCTGGACTTACGCGTGGATTGATTTTGACGGGGAACAGGCTGAAGAAATCATGCACATGATCGGCTTTGACAACGGCGTTTGCGCCTTATACCTGCCGGAGCTGGCGGAAATTTTCTTTGATATCAAGAAAAGCGTTTATGAAAACACGGCGTCCCATTTATACGCCTTCTCAAAATTTTATGAGGTCATCGACCGGATCAACAAAAAAACAAAAGACAAGAGACGTTTCACGTCAATTGTGGAGAATCATGTGGAACGGGCTTTGGACTTTATCCATGTGAATTATGTGCGCGATATAACTATTGACGATATTGCCCATATGCTTAATATTGACCGCCGTTATTTCAGCCGTATTTTCAAGCAATATAAAGGTGTTAATCCGCAGGATTATCTGGTAAATTACCGGCTGGAAAGAGCGGCCGTCATGCTGGCCAAAAATCAATGCGCGGTAATTGAGGCGGCGTTCAGCGTTGGTTATTCAGACGCGGCGGCGTTCTCTAAAATGTATAAGAAGCGGTTCGGCATCCCTCCCTCGAAAACTGCTAAAAGAGAAGAGCCATGACAATCTGAACCTTGTCGTTCGTTGCGTGGTACATTACCAATCATGAATATTTAACCGGCATCTTATGACAGCATCTCAAGCGAAACTTTGACTACATTGACCTGATCGCAAACGGATATTTAACCGGAAGAGAATAAAAAAACATTGCAAAATATCTTGTGTCGATGTAGAATAAAGCATGGAGATGAATCCGTTATGTGGAACCCTGCTTTTTTGGAGTTTTTGTTCCCGTCAAAGTGCGTTTGCTGTGGCGAGCCTGTGCCCCCCGGATCCGGACTTTATGGCGGACTCTGCGGCGAATGCGTAAAGGACGTGAGCTTTGTCCCGCAAAACCCCTGCCCGCTCTGCGGCAGGGGTTCGGGTTTCTGTGTGTGCGATCGTCAATCGGCGGGTGTTTCCGGTTTGGCCGCCCCTTTTTACTACGATGGAGCCGTCCGCCGCGCTATTGACCGTTACAAGTTCAAAAAACGCCGTGAATGCGCGCCCTTTTTCGCCCGCGCCGTGTTGGATGCCGTCCGAACAAGGCTAATCCCACAGTTTATTGATGCCGTGGTTCCCGTACCGCTTGCCGCCGCTGCCTACACCCGCCGTGGTTTTAATCAGTCTGAACTGCTTGCTCAGCGGATAGGACGGAGTTTAAAAAAGCCCGTTTTGAAAAATGCGTTGGAGAAATGCGTGGACAACCCGCAACAGCATCGTCTTAACGCCGCCGCCCGAGCCGACAACGTACTGGGCGTGTATCGCGCCGGAACCCAGCCGGTAAAAAAACTCCGCGTTCTGTTAATTGACGATATTTCCACCACCGGCGCAACCTTACGCGAGTGCGCCCGAGTCCTCAAGCGCACGGGCGCGGTGACGGTCTGGGCTGCGGTTATCGCCCTGACTAAGTAAGAATCTGTGATGCAGGTTCTTAAATGGAGGCTTCATATGAAAATGCAATATTGCCCGTACTGCGCATCGGCGATAGAACGTCCGGAGAAGCGTTTCCGTCTTTTGAAAGGCACTGCGCTTTTTTGTCCTGTCTGCAAAAAGCGTCTCCGTCGGATTGGAAAAGTTCTTGCCCGGCACTCAGAGGAACCATCCGTGCCGAGCACAGCCGCCGCGGAATTATATTTAACCGCCAATAACGCAAAAAAAGTACGCCTTTTTAAAAATCAAACGGTAATGGTGGCAAAGTACGGCAGTGATGATGCTTATCCGGCTGTGGTAACCTCTGTTCAGGAAGGCACGGGCTTGATTGCGGACGTGACCTTTTTTGCGGCCGACCCTCTGCCCTGTTTGGGCCGGAGCGACCGTATCTCCGTTTTTAACGCGGAAGAAGAAATTGCCGCGGGGGAAATCGCGGAAATTACCGCGGATTCAGACGAAACCCTCGCGCCGGCTGAAAGTTTGCCGTTGCCGGAGTTTATTCCTGACCCGGAACCTGTCATTTCAAAACCCTCAATATCCGCGTCTGTGGAATTTCCCGCAGTTTCAGAGCCTGTAATACCCGCGTCTGTGGAATTTCCCGCAGTTTCAGAGCCTGTAATATCCGCGTCTGTGGAATTTCCCACTGTGTTCGCGCCGCCCGCGGCTTTCACTGTTCCCACGCCGAACATCCCAGAGCGCCCGGTCGCACCCGTTCCTTCACCGCCCACAAAAAATCCTCAGTCCGGGAGCAACCTTGACAACTTTCGCCTTACGGAGGCGGAACTTGCCGAAATTATCAGCCTGATAGATAACGCAGTTTAGAAGTAGAAAAAAGGAGCAAAATCATGCCTGAAAACCAGTATCTGAAACTCAAAAGCGGCACCGACATCCGTGGCGTTGCCTGCGAGGGCGCACAGGGGGAGCCAGTAAACCTCACCGATGAGGTGATTCTTGCCATTTCCGGTGCGTTTGCCCGGTGGCTGATTAAAAACGCCGCGCAAAAAGGCTCCGGGGCTCTAACCGTTTCCGTGGGGCACGATTCCCGGCTTTCCGCCGGACGCATTAAGATGTGTGTGATAAAAGGGCTGACTGACGCCGGCATTAACGTGTTGGACTGCGGGCTTTCCGCCACCCCAGCCATGTTTATGACCACCGTTGATTTAAAATGCGACGGCGCGGTACAAATCACCGCCAGCCACCACCCGTGGAATCGGAACGGCCTTAAATTTTTCACGCCCGCAGGCGGCCTGGACGGCAAGGACATCACAGCCATTTTGAATCTTTGCGAATCCCCCGCTCCCTTAGCCCGTATTTCCGGAACCGGTTCCCCAGTTGACTACATGTCCCAATATTCCGCGCGGCTTCGCGATATGATTTGCCGCGAGGTAAACGCACCCGATTACGCGCACCCCCTCGCCGGTTTCAATCTGGTGGTGGACGCGGGCAACGGTGCGGGCGGGTTTTATGCCGAAAAGGTGTTAAAACCATTGGGCGCGGATACTACGGGCAGTCTATTTTTGGAACCGGACGGTCGATTCCCCAACCACATCCCCAACCCGGAGGACGAAATCGCCATGGGCTTTATCAGACGGGCAACGGTGGAAAACGGTGCCGATTTAGGCATTATTTTCGACACCGATGTGGATCGGGCGGGCTGTGTGGATTCAAGTGGTATGGATCTCAACAAAAACCGGCTCATTGCCCTGGCCTCCGCCATCGCTCTGGACGGCAAACCGGGCACCATCGTTACCGATTCCATTACCTCTGCCGGTCTCCGTGAGTTTATTGAGGGTGAGCTTGGCGGTACGCACCACCGTTTCCGCCGTGGTTACCGCAACGTTATAAACGAAGCCCTGCGTCTGAACGCCGAAGGGATAAACTGCCCGCTGGCCATTGAAACCTCCGGTCACGCGGCTCTGCGTGAAAATTATTTTCTGGATGACGGTGCGTATCTCATCACCAAAATCATTATTTTTATGGCGCGTCTGCGGCAAGAGGGAAAAAATCTTCAAAACGCGCTGGAAAAACTAAAAATGCCTGCCGAGGAAAAGGAACTGCGTTTTAACATTTCAGGTGAGGATTTCTCGGCCTATGGTCTACAAATCCTTGCCGATTTAACAGAGTTTGTAAAAAATCAATCCGGCTTTACCCTTGCTCCCGACAATTATGAAGGCGTTCGAGCCTCCAATGGCAACGGCTGGTTTTTGCTTCGCATGAGCGTACACGATCCCGTGATTCCGCTGAACATGGAAAGCGACCTACCCGGCGGAATTGCTCCGATTGAAGATCTTATGACGGGATTCTTGAACAAATACAGCCGCATTTACAGGTAGAAAAGCATTGAAAGTAAAAAAAACGGGCATCGGTATTTTTATAATTTTACGCCGAAATATTTTTTAATTTCACACACGGAAAAAGTTGCGCGTTAAAAAAGTTTGTGGTATAATGGCCATAAAGGCTGTTATACGTAGTTTTACGCGCGCGACCTCCGGGTCACACACGAATTATACCACGCAAACACGATATAATGAATTTTAACTTTAGGAGTGAGTGTTCAGTCCATGGAATCAATCGAAGAAATCTGGATAGCAACGTCCGAATATTGCAAAGCTAACATGACCGAAGTTGCCTTTAACGCTTGGATTAAGGCTATTTCACCCGTTTCTTTAACGGAAGGAGAATTGGTTTTATTTGTCCGTACTCCATTTCAGCGAAGTATTATTTTAGAAAATTATTCGCTGCTTCTGCGGGACGCGGTTTTTTCCGTGTTAGGTTTTCATACCTCCATCCGTTTTGTCACCGAGGAAGATAAAAGTATGGCTGATGAAAACCTTTCGGAAAAAATCATGTGCGCCGATTACGAATATACCTTTGAAACATTCATTATCGGGGCAAGCAACCGTTTTGCCCACGCGGCCGCGCTGGCCGTGGCGGAAAATCCTGCCGTAGTCTACAATCCGCTGTTTATCTATGGTAATTCCGGACTGGGAAAAACCCACCTTCTGAATGCTATTCACAAACGCATATCAGAAAAAGTCCCAGGAAAAAAATTACTGTACGCGCGCTCGGAGGACTTTACCAACGAGGTCATTCACGCCATTCATAACAACAAAACCACCGAGCTACGCGAAAAATATCGAACCGCCGATGTGCTTTTAATGGATGATATTCAATTCATAGCCGGAAAGGAATCCACACAAGAGGAATTTTTTAACACTTTTAATGTGCTTTACGGCGATAAAAAACAGATTGTTGTCACCTCCGACCGCTCCCCAAAAGATATTAAAACCCTTGATGAACGAATTCGAACACGATTTGAGGCTGGTCTTTTGGCCGATATTCAAAATCCGGAATTCGAAACGCGCGTGGGCATCATTAAACGAAAATCGGAAATTCTAAATCTTAATATTGAAGAAAACGTGATTTATTTTATCTCCGACCAGTTAAAATCAAATATCCGGCAGTTGGAAGGCGTGGTTAAAAAATTACAGGCCTACACCATTTTGCAAAATGCCCCTCCAACCGTTTCCGCCGCTCAAACCGCCATTAAAGAGGTTCGTAATGACGACAATCCGGAACCGGTAACGGTAGAGCGTATAATGCTGGAAGTTTCCCGCACCAAGGGCATTTCACCGGAAGATATGCGTTCAAAAAAACGGAGTGCCAACATTTCACACGCGCGCATGATATCCATGTATATTGTACGCGAAATTACCGGTATGCCATTTGTCGCAATCGGAGAAGAATTCGGAGGTCGTGACCATTCCACCGTGGTTTACGCGCTCAATCAGATTGAAAATATCATGGCTGAAAATCCCCATGAAAAGGCAACGATTGAGGATATTATTAAAAATATCCGGGGATGAATTTTCAGTTGACAAATGTTTTAACAGGTTTTTAGTTTTCAACAGTCACTTATCAACATTGCGGTTAATAAAATTTTTTCTCTCTTTTATTTCAACATGTTATTCGAGAATTGTTAATAGAGAATTTGCTTGATTTCTTTGGTCTTAACCTTCATTTTAACAATTTAACAGTCCCTACGGCTATTACGGAATATTAATAAAGATACTTTGTTTGTTTTTATAAAACTCAGAAAGGCTTGGTGAAATTAAAAATGAAATTCACTGTTGACCGTCAGCAAATGACCGAGGCCTGCCAAAACGCCGCGCGAGCGGTTTCTTCAAAATCCACTGTTCCGGCTTTAGAAGGTCTGCTTCTGACCGCCGAAAACAATCAGTTGAAAATAAATGGATATGATTTGGAAATGGGGATAATAACCAACATTCCGGCAAACGTTCAAGAAGAAGGATCCATTGTCTTGAATTCCCGGCTTTTCTGCGATATTCTCCGCCGTCTTCCTGTTGAAAATGTTTATATGGAAGCCGACGCTAAGCAAATGACGACCATCCGGGCGGGCGACGCGGAATTTTCCATTATGGGCTTAGATGCCGCCGAATTTCCCCTTCTTCCCGCCGTAGAGGATCGAGACAGCTTTGCCGTGAATACCGAAACTCTTTCCGGCATGATTCGTCAAACTCTTTTTGCGGTGGCGCAGACTGACATCAAACCTGTCCTCACCGGTATTTTGTTCGAACTTTCCGGTGGTATTTTGCAAATGGTGGCGCTTGACGGATATCGCCTTGCGATCCGACGTGAGCCGGTAAGTTCCGATCTTAACGTAAAATTTATTGTGCCCGGCAAGACGGTTTCAGAAATCGCAAAGTTACTGGCGCAAGGTAATGAAAACGCGGAGCTGATTATCGGAGATCGGCACATTACCTTTAAAATAGGCGAATATTACGTGGTGTCCCGTCTGCTGGAGGGGAGCTTTATCGATTACAAAACTGCCCTGCCCAAAGAAATAACGGCCGAAATTTTTGTCCCCGCCCGCGCTCTGATTAACTGTGTGGAATTAATTTCTCTTATTATTACCGACCGACTGAAAAGCCCGGTGCGTTGCGCTTTTGACGGCACTGAAATAAAGGTTTCCTGCACCACCACCACCGGTCGCGCCAACGACAAAATAAGTTGTACCGGCACCGAAATTCCGGAGGTGGAAATGGGCTTTAACAACAAATATTTATTGGACGCTCTGAAAGCATGTGAGGATGAGGAAATTAAAATTCAACTTTCCGGCCCGCTTTCGCCTATGAAGCTTGTGCCGGTTGAAGGAGACGCGTTTCTTTTTTTGGTATTGCCGGTTCGACTTAAAAACGAAGTCTAAAGCCCTCTGTCATGTGCAGTCAAAAATTGAAAAATAAGAATTGAGAATTAAAAGGTAATGGAGATCCGGCGTCTTGAGCTTTGCAATTTCCGTAACATTAAAACCCCATTTTGCTTTGAACCCCAGTTTGGCGTTAATGTTATTTCCGGAAAAAATGCGCAGGGCAAAACGAATTTATTAGAGGCGGTTTGGCTTTTAACGGGTGAAAGAAGTTTCCGCGGCGGCAGGGATGGCGAAATTATCTGTCACGGTCAATCCGGCACAGAGATTTCCGCCGATATTTTCACACACGGTTACGTTCGCAAAACTGAAATTTCAATTACACAGCAAAGGGAGCGCAAAGAAGTTTTTTCTGAAGAATCCACTTCCGAACTCTTAGAGGAAACCCGTCGTTCCGCTCCGAAACAAAAATGCGAAACAGTCGTACGAGAGGTAAAAATTGGTGGGGTTTCAACCAAGAAAAAGCAGGAATTGGCGGAGAATTTTGCCGCTGTCATATTCGCGCCGTCCCATCTTTCGCTTGTGCGTGACGGCCCGGAAAAACGCCGAACCCTGTTTGATTCAGCCATATCTCGTCTCCGTCCGCGGTACGTCTCCGCGCTGACCCAGTACAGCCGCGCGGTTATGGGCAGAAACGCGATACTCCGCGATGTAAAATATCACGGTGAGCTTTTAGACCTGCTCGGCGCGTGGGAAGAAAAAATTGCCGTTTTGGGTACATTTATAATTCGGCAGCGAATGAAATATATCGCGGCTCAAAACGAAATCGCACCGGATATTTATGGAGGACTGTCATCCGGAAAGGAAACGTTCCGCCTGAATTATTTGAACACCGATCCTGATGAACAAACGTTGCTTGACAATCTCCATGCGGCGCGCAAAAACGATATGATAACCGGAACAACTTCCGCCGGACCTCATCGCGATGATATGGAATTTTGTGTCAACGGAAAATCCGCTCGAATTTTCGGATCCCAAGGGCAGCAGCGTTCGGCGGTTATAGCCGTGAAATTGGCGGAAGCGACCATTGCCGGTCGTGCGTTCGGAGAACCTCCCGTTATGCTACTCGACGATGTGCTGAGTGAACTGGACATTTCCCGCCAGCGGTACGTTTTAAATCATGTCGGCGCCGGGCAGATACTCATTACCTGCTGTGATTCACGTCAGACCGCAAAGGCGACGGGAGCGAAACGGTTTGTAATGGAAAACGGGATCTTGAAGGAAAAGCAATAAGTAACCGATAATATTTTTTTTCGGAGGGAAACATGTATCTTCATATTGGTCGCGGTTCGGTTGTCCGTGAAAAGGACATTGTCGGCTTGTTTGATTTGGATAAAACCACCACGACCAAAACCACCCGCGAAACATTATCCGCCGCTGAAAAATCGGGGCAAGTAATCAATGTCACCGACGAATTGCCCAAAACTTTCGCGCTTTGCGCCGAAACAAAAATCCGCAGGAGCGGGTTTAACCCGATCGGAAAACAGTTCAGCCAAACGATTTATATCTCCCAATTATCCACGCAGACTCTGGTAAAGCGGCTAAAAAACGGATTCACCGCAGAATTTTAGAAGTAATTGCAAATTATCCACTAGCCGATTCTGATGTATGAAGAGCGCCCACGGGCGATTGACAACCGCACCTACGAATAAAAAAGGAGCAAATTACACACAATGGAAAATACCCAAATCACCCCCGAATTGTCCAAACTCCTTGCGGAAAATACTTACGATGAAACCCAAATTCAGGTGTTAGAGGGGTTAGAAGCCGTCCGCAAGCGCCCCGGCATGTATATCGGTTCCACCGGTGAGCGGGGACTCCACCATCTGGTTTATGAAGTCGCTGATAACGCCATAGACGAGGCTCTTGCCGGCTACTGCGACAATATTACCGTGGAAATTTTAGAAGGCGATATCATACGCGTGTTCGATAACGGGCGCGGCATTCCGATAGGCATTCACCCGAAAATGGGCATTCCGGCGGTGACGGTTGTGTTTACCGTCCTCCACGCGGGAGGAAAATTTGGCGGCAGTGGGTACAAGGTTGCCGGCGGTTTGCACGGCGTGGGCGCATCGGTCGTCAACGCGCTGTCCGAATGGCTGGAGGTAAAGGTTCACGCTGCCGGAAAAATCCACCAGCAGCGTTACAAGCGCGGCATTCCCGAATACGACCTAAAAATTGTGGATGACACAAACATCACCGGCACCGAGGTACTGTTCAAGCCTGATCCGGAGGTGTTTACCGACACCACCCGGTTTGATTACGATATTCTGCTTACCAGACTCCGCGAACAGGCCTTTCTAAATGCGGGCGTTCGGATTACCCTGACCGACAGACGCCCGGATT